>JAFGGB010000101.1 GCA_016930775.1 Deltaproteobacteria bacterium | reverse complement strand
GGAGCCGTCCACGGATAAACTGGTTCTGACGGATAGAAAAATTGTTCGGGAAGAAAAATTTTTCGTTCTCATCGTAAAACGAGAAACCATTCTTCATGATGGAAGAATATTAATCCTGCCTGCGTGAGGCGAAACAATGGGAACGGTCGTTCCCATGAAAACCGTCCCAACGGTCCTTACATGGGGAACCTTATGCGAAGGGCAGTTCCCTTTCGGCCTTCCACCTCGAAGGCGCCGTGAAGCTGACGGACGAGAAGTTCGATCAGTCTGAAACCGAAAGTTTCGGTATTATGGATGTCGATCGATTCAGGAATGCCGGCGCCGTCGTCGGTTACGGAAAGATCGCACATGCCGTCGGATTTCTGCTTCATTTCGACATGGAGCGCGCCTTCGCTCCGTTCGGCGAAAGCGTGCTTCAGAGCATTCGTGATGACTTCGCTGATGATCAATCCGCAGGGGATCGCCTTGTCGATAGAAAGCATGACGGGATCGAGGCTTGTTGTGAGAGAAATCTTTTGATTCGGCCTCATGAAATCCCTGAGCAGTTCCTTGACTCGATTGGCGATGTACGTGTCCATGGCGACGGCGGCGAAATTGGCCTCGCGGTAGATATTCTCGTGAATCAGCGCCATCGAATAGATGCGGTCCCGCATATCGGACAATGCGTCAATGGCCTTTGCATCGGTGATATACTGCCTCTGAAGGTTGGCAAGGCTCGCTACGATCTGCAGATTGTTCTTGACCCGATGGTGAACCTCCTGGAGGAGCGCTGTCTTCTCGGCCAGGGATGACCGGAGCGCTTCCTCGGCCTGCTTCTTCTCGGTCACGTCTCTGGCGATTCCTTCATAACCGACCACGCCGCCGGCCCCATCTCTGACAGGAACCCCGCTGGAGCTGTGCCAGCGCCATGATCCGTCCGTGTGTCGCACGCGGTATTCGATGCCGGACTGCCGCTGTCCGGTCTTGATCACCTTCTCCAGGAAGGCCTGGCAGCCGGCAATGTCGTCCGAATGGACGAACTCCCTGAACGATTTTCCGACGACCTGGCCCGTCGGATGTCCCAGCAAAGCGGTCCAGCTGTTCGATACAAAGGTGAACGCCCCCTCGGCATTGAGCATGTAGATAATGTCATGGGTGTTCTCGATCAGCAGACGGAACAACTCCTCGCTCGCCCGCAGTTTTTCCTGGATTGTCGTTCTCTCCGTGATGTCCTGAACATGCGAAATGAAGTAGAGAGGATTCCCCGCCCTGTCGCGCAGAAGAGAAATGGAGACTTGGCCGGTGATTATGCGGCCATCCTTGTGGATATAGTGTTTTTCAAAGACGGCGCTCTCGCTTTTCCCTGCGAGGGCCTCCCGGATGAATTTTGTCGTTATAGCGCTGTCGTCGGGATGAGTTACGTCATCTATCGCCCTGCCCTCAAGTTCTTCCCTGGCGCGTCCCAGTATGGCGCAGAGCTTGTTGTTGACCTGAATAAAGTCGCCATTGAGGTCGACGAGGCACATCCCGACATTCGCATTATCAAAGGCCGTGCGGAATTTCCCCTCGCTCTCCCGGAGCGCTTCCAGGGATTTTCTCCTGGCCGTGGCTATTCCGATGC
The DNA here is from genome assembly GCA_016930775.1 of Deltaproteobacteria bacterium. GTDB lineage: Bacteria > Desulfobacterota > Syntrophia > Syntrophales > UBA2210 > JAFGGB01. Next base: position 7,479 of record JAFGGB010000101.1, on the reverse strand, counting down.
TCGATCCTATTCCCTCGAAGAATTCTATAAATTCAAGATCGAAGCGATTGGGCCGCCTGTCGTTAAACTGCAGCAGTCCGATTGTTTCTCCGCCAGAACGCAGGGGGATCAGGGCCACCGATTCGTATCCCTCGCTGTTGCACCGGTTGCGCGTGCGCACCTGGCGGTCGCTTTCCGTCGTCGACGCCAGGAGCTTCGTCGAATCGTTCGTCCAGAAGCTTCCTTTTTCCGTGAAAAAGGGGCGCGAAGGATCCGTCCGTCCAGCCAAGACGCTCCCACACATGCATTCCAGGCAGGTCTTGCCCAGGGAATCGCGGATGATTTCGCCCTGCTCGTCGCGCGCGCAGAGATAATTTTCCGCCTCGACGAAGCGATCCGGGAAGCCGTTTACCTTATAGTAAGGGTAGTCGTCGCCATCGCGGAGCCGTATGCCCACAGCCTCTATCCCCGTCCAAGACTTGATCAGCATGAGAATATCGCACACCAGGTCCCTTCGATCGGAAGCGCTGTTAAGAATATCCATCACCCGCAGGGAAAGCGCCCTTTGCTCCTCCTTCCTCTTGCGTTCCGTGACGTCATCGTAAATGGCAACGATCTCTCCTGAGGGCAGTTTATACACATAATTTTCTTTCCATCCTTCGATGCGGTCGTCCTTGTAAAAGTACGCCGGATAATACTCGGACTTTCCCGTCCTCCAGACCCTCCGGAACACGTCGAACAATCCCATCTCCCGGACTCCCGGAAAAACCGCGAGAACCGATTTCCCGACAATATCCCCTCTCTGCAAACGTTCCGCCTTTTCGGCCGACCTGTTGAAATCTTTGAAGAGGAAGTCATCGCCCTCCGCAACGGCTTCGTAGATGGCGACGCAACTGCTCATGTTCTCGAATAGTTCCTTGTGTCTGTATTCGCTTTCGACGAGGGACTTCTCGGTTTTCGTGCGCTCGGTGATGTCCACAAGGACAATGCGGCAGACTGCCTGCCTGTCGTCCTCTGCTTCGCGTAATGTTCCTTCCACAAGGACCGTGAAGCTTTCCCTTCCTTTCAGTTGAACCGCAACCTCGCAGAATACTCTCTCCCGCGCCGTAAATGCCTTTTTTAGAAACGCATCGAAAACCGGGAGGGATTCTGCCAGGACGAACTGCCGAAAGTGTCGGCCGATCAGCTTCGATCGTTCCAGGCCCAGCAATCTCGATCCGGCGAGGTTGGCCTCTCGGATCGCCGATCGATCGTCCAGCGTAAAATATCCCACCGGCGCGAAATCGTAGAGGTCCGCGTATTTTCGATAGCCTTCCTCAATTGCTTCACTGACCCTCCTTAGTTCCTCGTTCTGGCAGACCTGGGGTTCATGGAGAGCCTTCTGATGCTCGAAGGCAGGCAGCGGCGACTCCGCACCCTTCTTCTCATGCTTCAATCGTTCTTCGGCGCGGCGTCGCAGATCGGAAGGTTTGTCCTTTTCGGTTCGATGTTTCTTCATGGCGAGCGCCCTGCCTCCCGATGCATGATTATGTCCGCAGCTCTGATTTCTCCGCGTTGACTGAACGTTTCCTCGATGCAGCCTCAAGTTGTCATCTTTGCATCCTGAGGCATATCCGCGCCTCGTCATTCGTATCGGGACTTGGCAGATCCCCGGAAGATCAATGAATTCGAAATTATAAAATAATATTATAGCATCTTCATGAAAAGGGCGGCCAATATTAAATTTCATGAAACAAACGATTGTTCATGTCGGGTTTTCAGAAAACCCGGCAGCCCCTGAAGGGACCGCCCTACTACGGTTTCCCTGCGAAGGTTGAAAAATAAACGATTGACCTCGCAGAAGAGAAAAAATTATAATAATTTATAAGGCACTGATTTCTAAGGATTGCTCAAACCGACGCCATTGCGAGCGCTCACTGTTTAAACAGCATTCCACACGATCGGGAATATCCGCCGGCAGCAATCCTTATGAGGGGGAAAGGGGGCAGTCTGTGTGCAAAAACTGCAGGACGGCATACATGGGATTCACCGATGAAACGGTTCCGCCGGGAATCCATATGTGTTACATCTATAACGACGACGCCCAACGGAGAAAACTGATTTCTCGATTTCTCGAAAGCGGCGTCCTGTCGGGAGAAGCGGTTTACAATGAAATTACCCCGAGAAAGATTGAGGAGGACAGGATCGAGGCTTCCCTTCGCGAGAAGGAAACGCTTCTCAAAGAGATTCATCACCGGGTGAAGAACAATCTTCAGGTGGTTTCGAGTCTTCTCGGCCTGCAAGCAAGGGCTCTGGAGGACGGAAAAGCCCGGGCAATATTGATTGAGAGCCAGAACCGGGTGGGAACCATGGCGCTTATTCACTCGATGCTCTATCAGTCCGAAAACATTACAAGGGTCGATTTTGCAAGCTTCGGCAGAGATTTGATCGGCCGTCTCCAGCAATTATACGGAAGCGAACAGCCTTACGTCAGGATAAACCTGGACGCGGAAGATGTAATCCTGCCTGTCGATGAGGCGATTCCCTGCGGCATGATATTAAACGAACTGATTACCAATGCTTTGAAGCATGCCTTTCCGGGAGAGAAGACCGGAGAGATAGATGTGCGTGCGGCATTGCAGGGGAACCGGGCGGCGCTGGAGATCCGGGATAACGGGATCGGCTTTCCCGAAGAACTAGCTTTCAGAAGCGCCGACTCCCTAGGGATGCAACTGGTTAATGTGCTGGTGGAACAACTCAACGGCACGATCGATCTTCATGTCGACGGCGGTACAATTTTTACTGTGAATTTTTCAATCATAAACGGGAAAGGGTGAATTCCATGAAAACCAAGCAGATCATGGTAGTCGAGGATGAAAAGATCATTGCCATGGACATCGCCCGGCAGTTGAGCGACCTGGGATACGGCGCAACCGTTACGGTCTCTTCCGGAGAGGAGGCTCTTGAAAAAATACCTCTGGTCCGCCCGGACCTCGTATTGATGGATATAGTGCTCGGCGGAGAAATAGACGGCATTCAGACGGCGGAAAAGATTCAAAAGGATTTCGATATTCCCGTGGTTTATCTTACAGCCTACGCCGATGACAAAACTCTGGACAGGGCTAAGATAACGGGGCCCTTCGGGTACATTTTAAAACCCATGGACAAGAAGGAACTGCATGTGGCCGTTGAATTGGCTTTGTACAAGGACGAACAGGAGAAAATCCGGAAAGATGGCCGCGCCAGGCTTGAAAGAAACATGAAGGGCGCCGTCGCCGCCATAGCGGAAGCGATAGAGCTGCGGGGTCCCTACCCTCCCGGCCATCACAGGCGCGTATCGGCGCTGGCAATGGCAATCGCCCGGGAAATGGAACTGGCGGACGATCTGGTTCAGGGGATCGAACTCACATCCAACGTGTACGACATGGGACTCGTCAGTGTGCCTGCGGAATTCCTGCAGAACCCGGACCGGCTTGAAGGCGCCAGATTGCAGGTCTATCAAAACTACCCCGTCGTCGGTCACGACATTCTCAAGAAAATCGAGTTTCACTGGCCGGTTGGAGAGATTGTTCTCCAGCACCGCGAGCGCTATGACGGTTTAGGATTCCCCAAAAAACTCAAGAGCGGGGAAATATTGATCGAGGCCAGAGTCCTGGCGGTCGCCGACGCCATCGATGACTTGACGACGCATAAGAGCCATAGAAATGCCTTGCCGTTGAAGCAGGCTCTCGATGAAGTATCGGCGAAGAGCGGCGCCAACTACGACCCGAACGTGATTGAGGCATGCACACGGTTGATTAGAGAGAAGGATTATAGAATGGAGGACTGACGTCTAACCGTCAAGTTTCCACATAATCCTGATTGCCCGTGCGAACATCGCCGAAACGTGCGAGGAGCTGTCATGCACTGTTCGATGAAAAGAAGATTTTCACGGACGCCGGAGAACAAATCCGGCGCGATTATTATCGTGGAGGATGAGGAACTGATAGCGCTCGAGGCTCGAATAATTCTCACCGGCGCCGGATTCGATGTGGTCGCTGCAGCTTCCACCGCAGAAGAAGCGCTTCGGCTTGTCTATGAGCTGACGCCCGATCTGGTCCTCATGGATATCATCCTTGGGGGCGACATGGACGGCGTCGAAGCGGCAGCCAAGATTCAGAGCAGAAGCGATATTCCCGTCGTCTATCTCACCGCCTATTCAGACGACGAAACGATTCAGCGCGCCCTGGCGACAAAACCTTACGGGTACCTCATAAAACCCTTCAAAGCGCACGAACTGATCACCATGGTCGCCGTAACGCTCAATAAATCACGCGGCGATAAAAAACTCCGCGAGAAGCAGGAATTGGCGCGCATACTTCTCGACACGCCTTTTGGCGCCGCCGCGCTGCTCGACGAACAGGGATGCATCCTGGCCGTGAACAAGGAGCAAACCCTTTTGTTTGGAAAGGAAGAACAGGATCTGATAGGGACAAGCTATTTTTTCCATCTGCCGGAGAACGCCCAGGCGACGCAGGAAAACTTTTTTCATCAATCTGTCTCGTCGGGCGATGCTCTTACATTCGAAGAAGTCCGCTGCGACAGGATTCTGCAGCATCGGATCTACCCCATAGGAAACCGCCCCCAGACGGACCTTGTGGCGATCTTTTCTCTTGATGTCACAACGGAAAAAACAGCTGTCAGGGAATTGCGGGCGTCGCAGGAACAACTGAGAGCACTGACGGCGCGAATCCAGTCGGTTCGCGAGGAAGAACGGAAACATATCTCCCGCGAGATTCACGACAACCTCGGCCAGTCCCTGACGGCCCTGAAAATGGAGACAGCCTGGCTCGCAAAACGCTATGCAAAGATAATCGGACAGGAGTCGCAGGACATTATCCGGGACAGCTTCTATCGCATCAACGGCATCATCGAGGATTCCATGAATACCGTCAGGAGAATTGCAATGGAACTGAGGCCCGGCGTTCTCGACGATCTCGGCCTCGTTTCCGCCATCGAATGGCAGCTCCAGGAATTTCGCGAACGGACGGGAATTCCGTTCCACTTTGCAACGGAACTTGACGACGACGCCGTCGATACGGAAATTGCCACGGAGCTGTTCCGCATTTTTCAGGAAGCCCTGACGAATGTCTATCGGCATGCCGGCGCTGCGTCCGTCGATGTCCGGTTGACGGCCAGCGACGGCCGTCTCGATATGGTTATCGCCGATGACGGCCGGGGAATCCCGCCGGAAAAGATAACGACAGCCGAATCCCTGGGCATTCTGGGCATGAAAGAGAGAGCCTTTCTCCTCCGGGGCGAGGTGGTCGTCTCCGGAGAAGAAGGCGCGGGAACGACAGTCTCCGTTCGAATACCGCTCGGGAGCGAAGGATAATGATCAGAATCGTCATAGCGGATGATCATCCGATTGTTCGCGACGGCCTTAAAAAGATCATTAGCGACGAAGTCGATATGGAAGTGGTCGGCGAGGCGGGAACGGCCCTGGAACTATTCGGCGTCCTCAAGAAGAATCCCTGCGACGTCGTAATCCTCGATATCGCCATGCCGGGCATGAGCGGCATCGACGCGCTCGGAAAGTTGCATTCCGAAAGCCCCGGCCTGCCCGTGCTCGTCTTGAGCATCCACCCGGAAAATCAATATGCTCTTCGCACCATCAGGGCCGGCGCCTCGGGATATCTCTCCAAGGATGCCGCCCCCCAGGAGCTGACGCATGCTCTGCAAAAAATAGCGAACGGCGGCCGGTATATCAGCCCTTCCCTGGCGGAGCGGATCATCGACCGCATGGAAGGAGCGCCGCAGCTTCTTCACGATCGGCTCTCGGACCGTGAATTCGAAATAATGAAGCTCATCGCTGCGGGGCAAGGAATCACGGAAATCGCCCTGAAACTCCATCTCAGTCCGAAAACCGTCAGCACCTACCGGACCCGAATCCTCCTGAAGATGGACATGAGGAACAATGCCGACATGACCCGGTACTGCATGGGGAACGATCTTCTCTGAGAGCATGATTCGGGGCGGCTTTTCGGGATCCCCACAGTGCCGACGCAGCGGCGGCGCCCTGAAATGCAACTGTTCCGAACATCGCAATCCGGGCCGTTGCCGTAGTCCAAATCCTACAGAAAAATCAGGCTTCGCTTACAAGAATCATCATTCCTCTGATCAATCGAACATGTTAATATTACTAAAAATCTACACATCTCAGGAGCCCAGCAATGAAGGTGTTCATAGTCGATGATTCTCCCGTTGTCTGCGACACCCTGGAAAAAATGTTCGCGGACATCGAAAATATAGAAATTATAGGCCGCGCGGACAATGCAAGCGATGCATCCTCGGCGATCGGCGAATTAAAACCCGATATTGTAATTCTCGATATCCGTCTGAAAAAAGGAACGGGAATCGATGTACTGAAGAAAATAAAAAAAGCGAAAGGCGATCCGCCGGCCGTCATAGTCCTCACGAACTACCCCTATCCCCAATATCACGACCGTTGCCGCGCATACGGAGCGGACTATTTTCTGGACAAGGTAGGAGAAATAGAAGTCGTTCCCGACCTGGTTCGAAAAATTGCCCGGGGCAACGGTTCAAGGAAATGACAGTAACCTGGGAATGCCGGACCTGCAGAGGCATCGGTCAATGAATTCAAATATAGAGGGCTTTGTGGTCTTCACGCTTGACGGCAATCGATATGCCTTGAGTCTCTCGTCCGTTCAACGGATCGTGAGAGTCGTCGAGATTACGCCCCTGCCGGCGGCGCCGGAGATCGTCATCGGCATCATCAATGTACAGGGGAAAATCATCCCCGTGGTCGGTGTTGCTGGCTTCGGAGAAGGCTTTTACGGAAAGCATTATAGAGGCGGCCCAGGCGATCCTCCTGATACTTGATTGCAACGGAAAAATCGTGAGATTCAACCGCTACATGGAAAATTTAAGCGGATATTCTCTCGAGGAAGCGAGGGGCAAGGACTGGTTCGAGACCTTCCTCCCCGGGAGAGACCGGGATCGTATCAAAGAACTGTTTCTGAAGAGCGTGGGAGGCTCGAAGGCACATGGCTTTGTAAACCCGATCGTTGCCAGAAACGGCCGTGAAATTCTCATTGAATGGAACGATCATCCCCTGAAAGACAACCGCGGCAACTTGATCGGTCTGGTTTCCGTCGGGCAGGATGTGACCGAACGAACGAGAGATGAAGCGATCATACAGGATCACCGGGTCCATCTTGCTCTGATAAACAGAATACTGAGACACGATGTAAGCAACGATCTGGGCGTTATCAAAAGCGCCTTGAGATTGTTTCTTTCCTCGAAAGAGGAGCGGTTTCTTCTGGAAGCCTCCGAACGGGTGGACAAGAGCGTTTCTCTGATACAGGACATGAAGCGTTATGAAAACATCATCACAGCGGGATCGGAGCTCAAGAGCCTTCGCCTCGCCCCCGCAACTGAATACTACCGGCTGGAAGCCGGTAGGTTCAAACGTCGGCTGAAAGCCCGACTATGGGTCTTCAACCTTGAACTCCTCATCTT
>JAFGGB010000100.1 GCA_016930775.1 Deltaproteobacteria bacterium | reverse complement strand
GCATGCAAAAGAATCGTTCATCCCTTGTAACCTCGCTCCACCTTTTCCCATTAAGATAATCGAATCCCATTAATATAGTTCCCTCCTTACAGAGTTCCTCGGAACGTGATCTTTTAACTCATTGCCTTCGCCATCAACTGCAATGTACGCATCGTATCATCCGTGAAGTACGTACGATCCTCTCGATATTGTTGAGCAATTTCTTTCAAGATTTCCTTAAAATCCCATAGCGTTACACCTGATACTTTTGCAGCAGCCGGCACGTCATCATCCCATCCCCAAGTTACAATCACTTTTTCGTAATAACCTGGCGTGAATCCATATTCTTCCAATTTTTCAACTACGCCTTTCGAGTTGAATTTGCGCTCCGTAAAATATCCAAGTGTTCTTCGTTGCTTCGCCTTCTTCTCTCGAACCTTAAGCTCATCACTTGAATATGGTTTATTTGTCAGACGGGAATACGCAACAGAGATGGATATACCACTTTCGATATGAAAACGGCGAATTTTCTTTTTCTTTGAAGCGTCGATGGCAAGGAGATCGATTTCCAACTGTCCGCTGCATTTGATATTCGGAATTGTGAACCATCCCTTTACATATCGCACATACGCTTCCACTATCTTTTCAGTAGTCTCCATCTTGTCTAATACCTCCTAGACTTCACCGATATGAATGTATTTTGTCCCAATATTGGATCTTCGTTGAATTTCCGCTTCTTCTTGGTTCAGCTATCGACCCACTCTTTACAAAGAACTTCCGCCTGCTCCAGAACGGTTTGAGTTGCTTTATCCTGTTTGTCTGGCGGATAGCCGTATTTGCGAAGAATCCGCTTCACGATTACGCGTATCTGAGCGCGGGCATTTTCGCGAACGGTCCAGTCTATGGTTACGCTCCGCCTGACCGCTTCAACCAGTTCGTGCGCAATAGTCTTCAGCGTTTCATCCCCTAGAACCTTCACCGCACTGTCGTTAACCTCAAGCGCATCGTAAAAGGCGATTTCATCATCGGTCATGCCAAGACTTTCGCCGCGCAGCCGAGCCTCGCGCATTTCCTTGGCCAGTTTGATTAATTCCTCTATTACCTGTGCTGCCTCAATTGCACGGTTCTGGTATTTCCGTATGGCTTTTTCCAGCATTTCTGCAAAAGATCGTGCCTGGACGACGTTCTTGCGGGAGCTTGTCTTGATCTCGTCGTTCAGTAGCTTTCTAAGCAATTCCACCGCAAGGTTTCGGTGCGGAAGCTGCCGCACTTCCTGCAGAAAGTCGTCCGAAAGAATCGAAATATCCGGTTTCTTTAATCCAGCCGCAGCGAAAATGTCGATGACCTCTTCTGAGGCCACGGCCCGCGAGACCAGCTGGCGAATCGCAGTATCCATCTCCTCATGGGTCTTTCCTTCGCCTTCGACTGTAGCTTTGGCCAACCCGGCGCGAACTTCCTGGAAAAACCCCACTTCATCGCGAATTTTCAGAGCTTCTTCATGCGGGACAGCGAGGGCAAATGCCTTCGACAGCGCAGTAACCTCTGTTAGATATCGCTTTTTACCATCGTCCAGCTGAAGGATATGTTCCATAGCGGCCACAATGCCAGCGATACGCTTTGCCGGTTCTGCTTTGAGGAGAGAGATGTAATCGAACCCGTGGTACATGGAAACGACTACTTCGTACCTCTCCAGCATCACCGCAACGGCCTCTTCTTGATCTATCGCAGCCTTGCCGCGGCCACCAGCTTCGGTGTAATCCGCAAGTGCCCGTTTCAACTGATCAGCAAGGCCAAGGTAGTCCACAACCAGACCGCCCGGCTTATCTTTGAATACCCGATTGACCCGGGCTATCGCCTGCATCAGGCCGTGCCCTCGCATCGGTTTATCCACGTACATTGTGTGTAGCGATGGACAATCAAATCCGGTCAACCACATATCACGCACGATAACCACTTTCATTGGATCACCAGGGTTCTTGAACCTTTTAGCCAAGGCCTCACGTCGCGGCTTGCTACGAATATGTGGCTGCCAGTCAGCGTGATCTGACGCAGATCCGGACATGACGATCTTCAGCACGCCTTTGTCGTCGTCATCGCTATGCCAGTCCGGCCTGATCCTTACGATAGCGTTGTACATTTCCACGCAGATTCGACGACTCATACAAACAACCATGGCTTTGCCGTCCATGGCTAAGAGGCGGCCCTCAAAATGGTTCACGAGGTCTTCCGCAACAAGTGCGATTCGCTTTTCCGTGCCGACCATCGCTTCAAGGGCGGCCCACTTGGTGCGTAGTTTCTGCTTATCGGACTCTTCTTCACCCTCGGTGATCTCTTCAAACTCAGGGTCGATTTTCGGCTTTTCCTCTTCCTGCAAATCAATCTTCGCCAGCCTGCCTTCATAGAAAATGGGCACCGTAGCCCCATCCTCGACCGCCCGTAGGATGTCGTATTTGTCGATGTAGTCACCAAAGACTGCTGGCGTGCTGCGGTCATCGCGCTCGATAGGAGTTCCCGTAAATCCTATGAAGGAGGCGTTCGGCAGGGCGTCGTGCATGTGGCGTGCGAATCCGTCAATGAAATCGTACTGACTGCGGTGCGCCTCGTCGGCAATGACCACTATATTGCGCCGGGTAGACAGCTCTGGGTATTGCCCTCCCTTTGCTTCGGGCAGAAACTTCTGAATTGTCGTGAAAACAACTCCACCTGCGGGAACCTGAAGCAGCTCCTTCAAATGCTCTCGGTTTTCAGCTTGAATGGGTGTTTGCCGCAGGAGATCTTGACAGGATGAAAATGTGCCGAAGAGCTGATCGTCCAGATCGTTCCTGTCGGTTATCATCAGAAGCGTGGGGTTCTCCATAGCGGGATGACGGATGACTTTCCCAGCGAAAAATGCCATCAACAGACTCTTCCCGCTTCCCTGCGTATGCCAGATTACCCCGATACGCCGACCACCGAAGTGTTCGGTCCCGGATCCATACGCGGTTTCCGCCTCGCGCACCTTAAAAGGACTATGCTCGTCATGCTCCGGGAAGTGGGCATAGAGCATTCCAGGGTCAGCATCGATACCGCATGCCGACAGAGTACATCCAACCGCTTTATTCACCGCATGGAACTGGTGATAGGCCGCTGCTTTCTTGGCAATGGTGGCGCTGTCGTCGTCGAATACAATGAAATTCAACACAAGGTCAAGGAAACGCCGCTTATCAAAAACTCCTTTGAGCAGCACTTCAAGCTCCACAGAACCTCGCGGAGCAACCTCTTTGCCGTCAATTGTGCGCCATGGCATGAACCTATCCCACCCAGCAGTCAATGTCCCTCCGCGGGCCTCCAGCCCGTCGGAAATTACAAGCAGTTCGTTATAAATGAATAGGCTGGGAATATCACTCTTGTAGGTCTGAAGCTGATTGAAGGCGTGACGAATGGTTGCCTTTTCATCCGCTGGATTCTTGAGCTCAATCACGCTTAGAGGTAGACCATTGACGAAAATCACGATGTCGGGCCGTCTATTCCTTCGATCCTCTATTACAGTAAACTGATTGACGGCAAGCCAATCGTTGTTCTCCAGGTCCTTAAGGTCAAGCAGCCACACCTTATCGTGAACCTCTCTGCCATCCTGCATATAGGAGATATCTACACCATCGGTAAGCATTCGATGGAAACGCCGGTTGTTCTCTATCAAGCTAGGTGATTCGGTCCGGGTGATTTTCCGGATAGCCTCTTCGATAGCATCGCGCGGAATGTTTGGGTTTATGTTCTCCAAGGCGGTTTGAAGCCTTCCGATCAAAATGACTTGATCGTAGTTCCCGCGTTCCTGAGCCGGGCCATCCGGGCTGATGTCCGGGCCGAAGGCTGTGTCCCAGCCGAGTGAAGAGAACCAGTCGAGGGCGGTTTGTTCGAGACTGTCTTCAGTAATGCTCGTCATACTCCTTCTTCCTCAGAAATGGATAACAATTCTGTCATAAGCCGGCCTCCTCAATGAACTTCTCGGCATCCGGGACGCGCAGCTCGCCGGAAATGAGTTTGGGGAGCAGGGTGTCGCG
>JAFGGB010000016.1 GCA_016930775.1 Deltaproteobacteria bacterium | reverse complement strand
GGCCTGGTCTGGTACCCCGTCCTTCTCACGAGCCCCGAGTGCGGACAGCGGTCAAACAAGCCCATCAAATCGGTCGCCGACTACAAGAATGTGAAGATGCGTCAGTGCGGCCGGATCCAGGCGAAGATCCTTCAGGATCTCGGCGGCGCCGCCATCTTCATGCCGGGCGCCGAAATCTACATGGCCCTCCAGCGCGGCACCATCGACGCCGGCGAATTCTCCGTGCCCGAGTGCGACTGGTCCATGGGTTTCCAGGAAGTTACGAAATACTGGATTCTCCCCGGATGGCATCAGCCCGGCCCCATCGGCGGCATGATGATCAACAAGAAGTCCCACGACGGACTCTCCGACAGAGGCAAGTTCGTTCTGCGCGAGTCCGCTCTGGCGGCGATGATGTGGGGATGGACGTACTTCGAGTACAGCTCCGCCGAATACACGAACAAGTTCCTCGCAGCGGGGACGAAGCCTTCAAAGCTTGACCAGGCCGCCCTGGACCGCATCCAGGAACTCTCCTTCAAGTACATGCTCGACGACGCGAAAGCCAATCCTGATTACGCGCGCATCTGTTTCTCCATGCTGAAGTATATGAAGGATTTTGAAGGATGGCGCGATATGCAGAGCCCCTTCATGTTCGGTCGGAACCTCCCCGGCATCGACCCGGTCTTGGCAGAAGTCGAATCTCTCGTGAAAAAGAGCGGCGATTACGACAAGGTCATCAAGCTCGAGCGCGAAGTACGCAAGCGCATGGAAAAACAGGAGTTCTGGAAGCCCGGCACTCCTTTCATAACCAACCCGGTATGGCAGTCGAAGGATGTGCCCTTTGTAAAAATGAAGTAACACGGGGGACTATGCGGTCCCGACGACTGGAAACAACGGTCGCACTACTGTCCCTTTAATCAACCTCTCGAAGGGTCCATGCGGCCCTTCGAGAGCTTTTTTATTGGGTCTTCTGAGGAGGTAATCTTAAGATGAGCTTACGTAAATTTGTCCACTTGCTCGATGACGTTTCGGAGTGGGTGGGTAAGGGTTTTTCGTGGGTGATCATTTCGCTCATCGCCCTCACGTGCTTTGAGGTGTTCACGCGGAGGCTTCTCGGCAAGCCGACCATATGGACCCTCGAACTCTCCATGTATCTCTTCTGCGCCTGCTGCATGCTCGCCCTGGGGTACACGGAATTTCACAAGGGCCACGTGAACGTCGACATTCTCTTCAATTACCTGCCGCCGAAGTGGCAGGCGATCTGCAACGTCTTCTCCTTTTTCCTGTTCGGCGGACTTTTCTCTCTGATCCTGACAATATACGGATCATTTCTCTTTTACAATTCCGTCACCCTCTGGGAGCGTTCGCCCAGCGCCTTCAACGCGCCCGTGTGGCCGTCGAAGTTTTCCCTCGCCATAGGGTTTCTCTTTCTCTTTCTGCAGATGTTTTCGAATGTTATCAAAGACATATATTTTCTCGCTAAAGGAGAAAAATTATGATTGAAATCTCCCCCCTAATGGTTGTCTTGCTGATGTTCGGCGGCATCTTCGTGGGCCTTGCCATCGGAGCGCCGATCGCCTTCGTCCTCGGAGGCCTCGCCGTCATCTTCGGCTTTCTCGGTTGGGGCCCAAGCGTCTGGCACCTCCTGGCGGGCCGGAGCTACGACTCCGTCACAAATTACCTTCTCGTCGCCATTCCGCTCTTTATTCTCATGGCGAACTTCCTGGAAAAATCGGGAATCGCAGAAGATCTTTTCAAAGCGATGATGTATGTCTTCGGCCCCCTCAACGGCGGCATCGCCCTGGCGGTGACGGTCCTCTGCATTGTCTTCGCCGCCTGCACGGGCATCATGGGCGCCACCGTGGTGAGCATGTCGCTTATGTCCATGCCCATCATGATGAAAAACGGCTATGACAAGTTTCTCGCCACGGGAACTATCTGCACCGGCGGATCGCTCGGCATTCTCATCCCTCCGAGCATCATGCTCGTTATGATGGCCGATCGCTCGGGCATTTCCGTTGGCAGGCTCTTCGCCGGCGCTTTCATTCCGGGCGCCCTTCTGGGCATCCTCTTCATCGCATACATTGCGATCGTCTGCTGGATTGACCCCTCAAAGGGACCAGCCCTGCCCCTGGCAGAACGCAACGCCATTTCCACCAATGAAAAAATAAAACTGCTCCTGAAAAACCTCGTGCCGCCTCTTATTCTCGTAGCGGGCGTCCTCGGCTTCATCTGGACAGGAGTGGCCACGCCCAGCGAAGGCGCTGGCGTCGGCGCCTTCCTCGCCCTGCTCATGATGATCCTCTACGGAAAATTCACCTGGCGTGATTTCAGAGATTGCGTCTACTCGTCGTTCAAGGGAAGCTGCATGGTCATGACGGTCATCGTGGGCGCCACCTGCTTCACCGGCGTTTTCATCGGCCTTGGGGGCGGCCAGGTCGTTACGGACATGATCCTCTCCTTCGATTTCATGGGCAAGTGGGGAATGTTCTTCGTCATGCAATTCATCGTGTTCATTCTGGGCTTCCTCATCGACTGGATCGGCATCATCTACATCACATTCCCGATCTTTCTGCCCCTGGCAAATCAACTGGGTTTCGATCCCCTCTGGTTCATCATCATTATGTCGGTCAACCTTCAGATGTCCTTCATCACCCCTCCCTTCGGCTACGCCCTCTTCTACATGAAGGGCACCGTTCAGGACTGGATGAAGATCACACTCCTGGACATATACAAGGGCATAATTCCCTTCGTCGTCCTGCAGATTGTCGGCCTTCTCATTTGCGTCATCTTCCCTGCAACCTCCACATGGCTCCCGACTTTCATTAAATGATGATCGAAAATAAAGGGCGAGTGCGCTGAAAAAGCGCCCTCGCCCTTTCTGTCCCCCCTGTTCGCGGACCGCTCATCGACAACATCTTTTTATTTTTCTTCCGTTAACAACCGTGATAGTAACGATATGAAAATTACAAAGCGCAGGGAGACGGCCTTCCTTCGGGAAAGCGGCGGCAATGGATGACGGAAATCTACCCACCACATACGTTCTCGAACGAACACTGTTGAGAATCGCCGTCTTCCTTCTTTCATGCAGCATGCTCTGTTATGAAATCGTCCTGACGCGCCTCCTGTCGGTCGTCGTTTCCTACCACTATGTATTCGCCGTTGTCTCCGTAGCTCTTCTCGGCCTCGGCTTCGGCGGTCTCATTGTCCATTTTCTGGCCGGATGTGCCTGGTATCGTTCCGCGGGGTTATCTCTGCCGTCTCTTTGGATGTCCTTATTTTCCGTCTCGCTGATCATTGCCACTGTGGCCGTCATCTCGATTGCTCGAATCCCCTCGCTTGGGCATTATATTCTTTTATATTGTCTTCCCTCCTTCGGCGCTTTTCTGTTCGCCGGGGGTTTCCTGGCCGACATTTTCCGCCGCTATCCCCGCCAGATTTCCGCCCTCTACGGCTTCGATCTGCTGGGCGCCGGCGCGGGATGCCTGGCCGCCGTCCCGCTTCTTTCGCTTGTTTCCCTGATAAGCGCCGCCCTTCTGCCGTCTCTTGCCGCCGCCACGGCAGCCCTTCTGTTAGCCTTCATTGCCGCACCAGCCGTTCATCGCCCTTTGAAAAAAACACATATAGCGGCAGCCATATCCTTCATGGTCTCCCTGTTTTTTTTCGGCGCAACTCTTGGGGGATTTCTCCCCATTTCAATCCCTGCCGGCGGGAATCCCGACAAGGAAATCCATCAGTCGCTTGCCGGATCTCTCAAGGGTTCCATTGTCGAAAGCCGCTCCAGCGCTTTCGGTCAGACCGATCTCGTTGCCTACGAAAATTATCCCGACAGAATGGATATGTATATCGACGGCACCGCCGGAACTCCCATGTACCGCTTCGGGGGCGACTTCAGCAGACCCGATTCCGCCGTCGCGAATCTTCGCCAGGATTTTTCCGGATACCTCCCTCTTGCTGCCCTTCAGCCCGGAGAAAAGGACGAAGCCCTTATAATCGGACCTGGCGGCGGCCGCGACATCCTCTTGGCCAGAATGGCAGAAGTAGGCCGAATCACCGCAGTAGAGGTAAACAGGGCTTTCGTTGAAATCGTGAAAGCCTTCTCTTCTTACAACGGAGGCATCTATACATCCCAGCCCGATATAACTATTGCAGTTGAGGAAGGACGAAATTTCCTGAAGCGCACGGCGCGGAGGTTCGACATCATATACCTAAGCCTCCCCGTGACGAATACGAGCAGGAGCAGGGAGGGCTACGCAATAACCGAAAACTTCCTGCTCACAACCGATGCAATCGGAGACTATGTGGATCATCTTACCGACGAAGGCCGTCTCATCGTCGTGACCCATGGAGAGATCGAGGCGACCCGCCTTCTCGGCGTGACGCTTGCTGCGCTTTCCAGCCGGGGCCTCACGGCGAAAGAAGCCATGAAACAGGTTGCCCTGATAGGAGACGACGATTACCCTGTTTTTATTCTTAAAAAAGCTCCTTTCAAACAACAGGAATCGTCTGTTCTTTTTCAGGAGTCTCTTACAGGAGGACACGATCCGCTTTCATCCTTTTTCCCCTCGATCGGCGCGGCGATTCCCATGAACGGCGCCCTTGTCGCTCTTGCCGCCGGAACGGCAGAGTTCTCCGACCTCGTCGAAAAAGTCGAGGGGCTTGGCTACGATATCTCCGTTGTGAGCGACAACAATCCTTTTTTCTTCAAGTTCGACAGAGGGCTCCCCGGCCCCGTGCGGTCCGTCTTTTGGACTTCCGTGATTCTTCTTGCCATGATTCTTTTTCTGCCCCTGGCGCTTCCTCGCCTTTTCCGGCGATCCGAGAGACCGTCCAACAAGGATGCTTCCGGCAGAATTTTCCCGCTGGCAATAATTTTTTTCCTGCTCGGCCTCGCCTTCATGTTCCTGGAGATGCCCTTTATGCAGACGTTTGTACTGTTTCTCGGCCATCCCGTCACAGCAATGGCCGCTCTGCTTTTCTCCATCCTGACCGGAACGGGGATAGGCTCCTTTATCAGCAGTCGCATCAGCGATGCCAAGGCGGGAAGACTTTTTATCATCGCGGGGTCAGCGGCGGCAGCCGCAATTATGATCAGCCTGTTGGGCCTCGCGCCCTTTTTTCAACGGTTTCTCGGGCATAGCTTTGCTTTCAGGCTCTCTCTCTCCATACTATGGCTTGTTGCATTGGGATCGATCCTCGGCCTTCTCTTCCCTCTGGCAATAAGGTTTGCATACCTTCAAGGCCGTTCTGAAATCATACCCTGGCTTTGGAGCATAAACGGCGTCAGTTCCGTTGCAGGATCGTCTGCGGCCATCATGATCTCCATCAGATACGGCTTTACGGAAACGATGCTGCTGGGCGCCCTACTATATCTTGCCGCAGCAGCCGCGTCTCTCCTTCTTGTTCGCCGATCCGTCCAACAGTGATGACCCTTTTGGAAACGATAGCGGCAATTTATTGACGTACTTTTTACAATGCCTCCCGAAGTCTGCTTGGACGAGAAGCCGAAGCAACAGTTCTTTTGAAATTCTTAAGTTTTCTGAAACAATTGCCGATACAACAGATGTAGCAGAACGGAACCGGACCAGTCAGCAGGCATGCTCTTCTCTGCGGACGATCTCCTAATTCATGGAACGGCATCCCTCATATGGCGCACATCAGCATTGCCGAGGTTAAAGAAAACATGATTCTGGCCGATACGCTCATCGACCGGAACGGATGCATCCTTTTGAACAAGGGTACGACACTGACGCCCAATCACCTCCGAATATTGGAGATGCGGGGCATAGCCGAAGTTCCCGTAGAAAAGGCATCCCCTGACAGAACTGACGACAACTGTCAGGAAAACCCCGAGGCCAGGTCGCGGGCCGAAAGTCTTGCGCGTCTTCGATTTTGCCATACAGATCTTGAACACCCCTTTATGTCGGCCCTCTTCCGCATCGCCGTTTCGAGGAAAACTATTGAACTGGAGCAGGAAACGGTCCCCTCAAGGAACGGAGGAGAAACATCTTTTCCATCGAGTACGGCGCCGCCGCCCATCACAATAACCAGCGACAAGCTCCTCGATCTCATAAAAAATGACGTGAGACTTCCGACTCTCCTTTCAATCTACAAAAAGATCAACGAAGTAATAATGGATCCCGGCAGTTCCGCCCATACCATTGCCGATGTCATCGGAAAGGATTCTTCTCTGACGGCCCGGCTGCTGAAACTGGTCAACAGTTCCTTTTACGGCTTCCCCTCAAAAATCGAGACTCTCTCACGCGCGGTGGCCATTGTGGGAACCCGGCAGCTCAGCATGCTCACCGCCGGAATAGACATTGTCAATTCCTTTACCCATATTCCCTCCGACGTCATCGATATCAAATCCTGCTGGCGGCATAACATTGCCTGCGGCGCTCTTTCGCGGGTCCTGGCGGGCTGCAAGAATATCGAAAATTCGGAACGAATATTCGTTGGAGGGCTCCTCCATGATATCGGCCGACTGGTTCTGTACAACTACGCGCCCCGTCAGTCAGCCTATCTGCTGGCGGAGTCCCGTTCACGGTCGCGCCTACTGGACTCCTACGAACAGGAAATGCTGGGATACACGCATGCCTTT
This sequence comes from Deltaproteobacteria bacterium, assembly GCA_016930775.1. Classification (GTDB taxonomy): domain Bacteria; phylum Desulfobacterota; class Syntrophia; order Syntrophales; family UBA2210; genus JAFGGB01. Next base: position 5,326 of record JAFGGB010000016.1, on the reverse strand, counting down.
CTCGGCGGGCTGCTTCTGAAACGATGGAAGCTTCCGCTCTCTCTCGAAAGCATGGTAATGAATCATCACAGGCCCGACCCTTCGCAGTACCATCTGGAGACAGCAATCGTTCATGTGGCCGACATTATCGTCAACGCCCTGGAAATCGGATCCAGCGGCGAAAGCTTAGTTCCACCTCTGGATCCCGAGGCATGGAAGCGCATCGACCTTCCGACTGCTGCGCTTCCCTCGGCAATAGATCAGATGGAATGCCAGGTTGATGAAGTCCTTCAGTTTTTCATTTCCGGAATCTAGTTCACAGGTTTTAATGGAGAGATAGACATCTTATAGTTATGTGGGATTACGCCTCCCGGCGGAAGCTGCCCGACCCGAACCGACATGCGCTGCGTCAATGCCTGTTGATGGCGCCGCAGTCAGCCGATAATTGTTCACGGCATAAGGCCGCCGCCTCTGCAGCCCCCAGGTTTTCGTAGCAATCGCCCAGTATGGCGAAGATTTCCTGATCGCCTCCCCAGCGGGCGAGCAGCTTTTCCAGTGCCTCGGCAGCCTCGCGATAATCGCCCAATCTGGCGCGGAGATGACCGCAATTCTCGAGATATTCTCTCTTGTCCGTCAAGACCCATGCAATCTCGGAAGCCATCAGGGCGGATCGTGTTCGCTCCGACCGCTCCAACCCGGCCGCGATGGAACCGTACATATCTCCGAGATCGGCTAGGCTGTCGAGTCGGCGGTTCCTCGGGAGGTCCAGGATAGTTAAAAGTTCGTCACACTCCGCCACGAGGGAGTCGAAATCCTGCTCATTCAGATAGATCAGGGAGAGGGCCGTCCGGACATCCGAGAGGGCGCCGTCGATCGATCGAGCCCTTTCAAGAACCGCCCGGGCTTCGGTGAAACGGCGCAACCGTAGAAGAAGGTGCCCCAGATTGGTCAGTCCTTCGAGAGATGAAGGATCCGCTCCAAGAGCGCGACGATAGGCCGACAGGGCTTCCTCGGTCCGGCCCATGAGAGCGAGGGCAAGGCCTGAGTTAACGAGGGCTTCAACAAAATTCGGTCGCTTGGCAATAACGCCTTCCAGAAGGGAGAGGGCCGCCGAAGCGTTTCCGTCGCTCAGCTCCATGACAGCCAGTTCGAATGCCACATCGATGAAATCGGGATTTATCTCGCAGAACGCTCTGAGAACCTCCTTCTTTTCCTCTCCCCGGCCTGTCTTCCCGAAGAGCCGGGCAAGACCGTAGAGAACATCTATATCCCGAGGCGACGCCTCCCGGGCCAGCAGGAGATGTTTCTCCGCAAATGCGAAATCATTCTCCTCCTGATGAAATATTCCGATCGATTTATGGCACTTCCAGGGAGTCGGGCAGTACTCAACAGCTCGATCATAATGGGCGACTGCCGTTTCTCTGGACCCGAGGAGATAGTGATAAAATCCCTCGAGCAGGGTCAGCTTCCAGTGATTTCCCGCATTTTCATTGACGATGGCGCCGAATCTCATCGGCTCGGAAATGATGGCTTCGATGAGAAGGCGGCAGCGTTCCACGGCCTGCAGGAATACTGTCCAGCGACGTTCCTCAAAGGCCACAAGGGCAATAATATACCATGAGTCCAGGTGATCGGGATACCGGCTCAGAGCGCGCCTGCAATAATCCTCGCTCTCGCGATACCGCTTCGTCGCGTAATAGGCGGCGCCGACGAGGTAATGCGTCCAGAGATAAATGGGGTCGGAGAGTCCCTTTTCCTCAGCCAGATCGATGGCTGCGGTCCCCGATTCGATGGCTTCGTCGTAGCGGTCGACGGTCATATAGGAAGCTGTGAGGTAATGATGCGGAAGAGGATTTCCGGGATCGGAGGCGATATTTTGTTTCAGCAGCGCAGCCGTCCTTTCGAACTTCGCCTGATTCATCTCCTCGCCCTGGTCGTACCCGTAGTGATTGAGGGTAATCGAAGTCATCTTCGTCATGACCGGTCCCACGAGCCTGTTGTGGACGATGCCACGGTAGAGGTTTCTGCCGTTGTTCCGGAAAAGCCTGACGGAGTTGTGGTGACTTTGGCTCGATTTCTGCTGGCGGTAGCTGACTACCGTCACCAGAAAACTGTCTGTCGTCCCGTCGTCGACAACCTGCCGGAGGAGTTCGCCGCCTTCGATGAGTTCCTCGTCGGCGTCGATGATGAAAATCCAGTCGCTCCCGGAATAGGCGATGGACTGGTTTCTGTGCTTGCTGAAATCGTTCTCCCAGGGATGATGAAAAACCCGAGCGCCGAAGGACTCTGCCAGGACCGCCGTTCCATCGGTGGACCCCGTGTCGACAACAACGATCTCGTCTACGTAATCCCTGATGCTCCGGAGGCACCGGGGAAGGTTCTCCTCTTCGTTTTTCACGATCATGCAGGCGCCGACAGTAGGTCTCGCCGAATTCACAGAACACCGCCGAACATTTGCGCTCATTCTCGCGCTCCCATCGAAGAAATTGGCTGCGGTCAACCGCACGGCTCATTATCAAGCAAATATCATACCATGGAAAGCCATGGGGATCGCTCTTTCGAGTTTGCAATCGGCCCGCTAAAGTTTCTCCTTTCGCCGGCCGATAATACCAGCAAAGAAACAGGACGCCACGAAAGGAGGAACGACATCGGCTAGGGCGGGCGCCGACAAAGCGCCCAGGAAACTAACAGACCAACAGGCACGGATGCCGCCGGGGCATGAAAGCCCCGGACAAGAACATACCTATCAAGGAGGATTTCTATCATGGCAATGAGAATTCAGAACAACATCGCGGCAATGCAGGCGAATAAGTACCTGGGAATCTCCAGCGCCGGCTTTGAAAAATCTCTGGAACGGCTTTCATCGGGCTACCGGATCAACAGAGCGGCTGACGATGCCGCAGGTCTCGGCATTTCCCAGCTCTTCAGGGCGGAAATAGCGAGTCTGAAGGTGGCATCGAGAAACACGACCGAAGCGAACTCCCTCGTTCAGGTGGCCGAGGGCGGCATGGATCAGATCGGGAACATCCTTACCCGTCTGAAAGAATTGGCGACTCAGGCCGCCTCGTCCAACGTGGGCGATGCAAGCCGCGCGAAGATCAACGATGAAGCTAACTTCCTGATCCAGGAAGTCGATCGTATTGCCAACTCCACGGCATACTCGGGGACGAAGCTTCTCGACGGCTCCTTCGGCGTGGGCGTCTCTGCTGGCGGTTCCGACATCGACTCGGTAACCGGCTTTGTCACGGCCAAGGGTATGGGCAAGGCCGAAGCCTTCACGGTCACCGCAACGGCCGCCGCGGGAGTGCATGACATCACTATTACAGATGCAAGCGGCAACAGCCAGACGCTGAACGACGTTGCCGTCGCCGGGGCGGGCGTCCAGAAGGACGTCTACTTCAGCGCCTTCGGCGTCACATTGACTCTCAACAGCGACTTCACCGATGCCACGACCATGACGGGCCGCACTCTTGTGGGAACGAACGATTCCAACGCCGTCTTCCAGATCGGCTCTTCCGACAGTTCGGACGACCAGATCAGCTTCTCCATCGACTCCACCCTGGCGGCGGAACTGGACAGCAATCTCGTTTCGGATCTCTTGAGTACCCAGGAGAAGGCCCAGTCGGCCCTCGGTTACATCGACGACGCCATTAACTCTCTCAACAGCGCTCGCGGCGGTCTCGGCGGCATTCAGAACCGTCTCGGCTATGCTGCGGCCAACCTCCAGACGAATATGGAGAATATCACCGCCGCAGAGTCGGCCATTCGCGACGTCGACATGGCCGCTGAAATGTCGGTCTTCACGAAAAACCAAATCCTCATGCAGGCCGGCACGGCCATGCTCGCCCAGGCGAACATGTCGCCTCAGATGGTCCTGTCCCTCTTCGGCTAACAACAAAAGAGGAACGCTAACCCAGAGCCCCGCACCCCCGTGCGGGGCTCTTTTTTTGGCAGACCTTTTGCTTTATTAACGGAAAAGCTCAAGAATCGGGAAGTTTTTTCCGATTATCTAGGTATGCAAGGGAACGAATATTCCGGGAAGGGATAAAAATTCTTATGGCCACAAGCACCAGTCTTATCAGCGGTCTCGCAAGCGGTTTCGACTGGCGGACCATGGTCGACCAGATCATCGCCATCGACCACCGGCGCGTAGACCTGGTGGACACGGAAAAAACCGCACTGGAAGACAAGCTCGCAGAGTGGCAGACCGTCAATTCGAAGCTGCTCGCCTTCCGCACTGCCGCCGACGCCCTGCGGAACCCCGAAGATTTTCGCATTTATTCAGCCGCCCTTAGAAGCGAAAATCCTTCCGTAGAGGCAAGCACTCTTCTTACGGTCTCTACATCGACCCTGGCAAGCCCGGGAAGCTATACGGCAACGGTCATCAACAAGGCTCAATCGCAGAAACTTGCATCGAATCCCTTTGCGAACCGGACCTCCGCCCTGGGAGAAACCTACGCCGGCGACATCGTCATTAACGGCGTCGTCATCGCCATATCTGCCGACGACACTCTGGCCGACGCGGCGGACCGCATCAACAGTGCGAATTCGGGAAGCAATCCAACTGGAGTTACGGCAAGCATCGTCAGTTACGGCAGCTACGATCACCGGCTTATACTCACGAGCGATGCCACAGGTTCCGAAGGAATCACCCTGTTGAACGGCTCGTCGAAAAGCATCGTCCAGCAATTCGGCTGGAAGGACAACCAGGCGTCCGTCGTGAAGAACGCCATTACAAGCGGCGCCCAGAGCGACGCCTATTCCTCTCCTACCGTGGCCGTCGCTGCTCTTCTGGGACTCGGCGTCGGAGAATCCTCCTCGGGAACGCTCACCATCGGCGGCGCGGCCGTAACGATCGATCTGGCCGCCGATTCACTGAACGACATCAAGACTGCCATCAACGAAGCGGCGATCCCCGGCGTGCAGGCCTCCGTTATTACCCAGACCGTCGCCGGCGAAACCCTCTATCGGCTTCAGATCGACGGAACCCAGAGTTTTACCGACGAAAACAATATACTCAACACCCTGGGAATCCTTGACCACACGAGTGCGCCCGTCTCGGGAAAAGTTTCCGGGAACGCCATGACGACAAACGGATCCACCATCTCGCCGGAAACTCTTCTGTGCGATATCGACGGATATTTCTCTTACACCGAGGGCGATCATATAACATTTTCAGGAACGGACACGAACGACGCCGCGGTATCCTATGATTTCGCAATCTCCGCCTCGACGACGACGGCCGATCTTCTCGCCGCCCTGGAAGACGCGTACGGCGATGTAGCAGCCTACGTGACGGCCGAAGGAAAGATCCGAGTGGACGACAACGGAGGCAGCGGCGTCCTTG
>JAFGGB010000099.1 GCA_016930775.1 Deltaproteobacteria bacterium | reverse complement strand
CTTTTTTGAGCGAGTCAGCTATGGTTTGCCAATCAATTCCTGAGCAATCAGTTACTATTTTTAGTTCCATATTTTTTCTGCCGAACGTTGCGCTTCAGCCGCGCGGCTTTTTGCGTCGGCTGAAAGCGCCTGGTTGGGTGCTTTTATAGTGTCAAGTACAGTTTATCAATAATATTGCCAATCGGTCTTGGAGCATTTCTAGGAATTTCATCAAAAAATTCCGACGGATTGTCATATTGGCGGAACTCTTGCAGTGTTCTGCCTGTATGTTGCAGATGAGCTATGATGTCCAGCCTGATTCGTTTCATTAAGGTGATAAAATCATTCGGATTTTTAAAATCCCGCTTTAGAAGCCCAACACTACCGTTGTCATATGCAGTGAATGTATCGAAGCAAAGAATAGATAACCACTTGGCATGGTAAAGTGCTTTCGAATCAGGACGGAAACCACGGGCAATGTTTTCATATGGAGGTTCGTACCAATTTGTGCAGAGCAGATGTGTTTTGATTGAAGTGGCTGATATTTCATCCCAATGGTCACGAATTTCCTTGGTCGCGGCAACTGCATATTTCCCACGACCCGAAGCCCTGCCATGCCTTACAGCTTCTTGCGCCTTAGAATCTACATAGCATTCTAAGAAATGGCGGTAACATAACTCAAAATCGACGCCGGTCTTTCGAACTAAGTGTTTTTCACATCCATATTTTCTGCACTCACAATCATTGCCACAAGGACAGTCAATCCATTCATACAGCTCAGAAATGGCTCTATAAATCTTTATTGGATACTTGTTTCTATTTAGCTTTCCCCAGTAGTTCGAGCGTCGCAGAAATTCTGATAGCGTTTCAGGGGAAAAATAGCTTATTAATGACATGATATGTTCCTTGACATCATATCGCGAAATTGTTTTTAAATTGGGCCAGAATTAACACCCAACGAAAAGCTAAGCCGGAGCCGCGAAGCGGCGATCGGCTTTAGCGCCGGGTTAGACCTTCTCTTCTTTCATTTTCGTGGGTCTTTCCATAGCCGAACTTTACCCTCTTCCCATTGACCAACCTGCTCGCTCTTCCAGTAAACGGGGCCAGAATAGGTGCTATTAAGGCCAAGGCACTTGAATCCCCCGGCGCCGAGTGATTCAAACAGGTGAAGCTTGAACGATGTACTGTCCTTGTTTATTGAATTGTAGCAATAGTCCGAGGGGATAACGCTTCCGCGAAAAGTACCCGGGTAAGCACCAACCACAAGATCAATGATTTCTTCTCTCCTGAACATCTCGCCTGTCCTGTTCTCAAATACCGATAGAACTTTGTCTCTAATCGTCATTCCGTTCCCCCGCGTTCTTGGCACTTTTGGTCTGCCCGGTCCGTTCTTTGTGTCCCTGCACCGCTTATTTTGAGACAAATGGATCTTGTGGTACGCAAAAAGGGCTCTGTCAATTTCACGAAGTGTAAAGGGTGGAACCTCTTTCAGTATCTCCAACATTTCTGCGCGGAAGGTTGCATACCGTGATGCATCGGTTGAATGATGTTTGATGCGGCCAGCGCAACATAAAGTTTCCACCGTTCTTACGTCGATGATTGGGAATGCATCTGGATACATAAAGTGAAGGATTGTCGAGGCGACCGGTGCGCCGATGCCGTATAGCTGCAGCAAAGCCTCCAATTTCCTGTCTTCTTCCGCGCCATAGGCATCTCTGATGCCATTTTCGTAGACGCCAAATTCGTTAAGTCTGACAATTCCTTTAATTCGGGGTGATTTCCAGTCAAGAATGCGTATGAACGTCTGTTCCGTCAATGTTTTCTGTTCTGTGATATCTTTGTTAGTCAAGGCAACCAAAGCCTTGTACTCCGTTTCATCGTTCTCAATTTCATCATACCTGGGGTGCCATGTAGATACGAAACTTAGGTCTACCTTAAGATCGTCCTCCACGCTGTGCCTCCGTTATCTTTCATGTCTAACGTTACGCTTCAGTTTCGCCGAGCCTTGCGAGGCGTAAACTGCAAGCGATTGTTGGGCCGTCTATGACCCAAAACTGGAATCTTAACTAAACCGAGTCAGCCACAACCAAGACGGCTTTTCCAAGTACCCCCTTTTGCCGCACCTGCTCATAGGCGTTAGCAAAGTCAGTCCAGTTAAATCGTTGGCTGATATGTACATCTAAACCTTGCGATGCGTATTGGGTCAGGGAGTGAAGGGTCGCCTGGTCGGGGCTAGACATGAGCAATTTAACTTTTTGGCCGCGCAACAGATTCGCAAAAGGGGTAAGCAAAATGTCTTTGAGCGTGGGAACGAAGTTTACATACAAACCAGTGGGCGTTAGCAACATCTTGGCTTGTGCGAAAGGCAGCTTCGTGGATAAATCCAGAATTGCGTCAAACCGCTCCGTCAGGTCTTGCACCGACTGGGTTTGATAATTGATCACTCTTGTCGCACCCCATTTTTGGGCCAAGTCAACGCCCTTGCTGCTGACCACTGCCGTCACGTAGATGCCCATTCTGTGTGCGATTTGCGTAGCGATCATTCCCACGCCGCCCGTGGCGCCATTGATCAGAAGACGCTGTCCAGACTGCATACGCAGTACTTTTGTCAAGCTCTGGAGCGCAGCAGCGCCCACGATAGGCAGGGCGGATGCCTGCTCAAAGCTCAATCCTGTTGGTTTGTGCACTACTTGATGGGGATGCACTTGAACGAACTCAGCCAACGCGCCTGGGCCCTTCATGGCATTTACCGCGCCCATCACTGCATCGCCGACCGCAAATCCGGAAACGCTAGAGCCGACATGACTGACCACACCAGAGAAGTCAAATCCAATCCCCTTGGGGAAAGTTTTACCCATCATCATTTTCATGTCGCCTTGCACGATCTTCCAGTCCAAGGGATTGATGGACACAGCTTTGACTTGTACGATCAAGGTTGACGCACCAGGGCTGAGAGCGGCCACGTCGGCCATGTGCAGGTTGCTCAAGCTACCGTATTTCTCGTAGATAATTTTCTTCATGTAGAACTCCTTATGGCCTGTTTTGCGCCCAACATTGTTTATATCGTTCTCTATGAATTATATTATCACTGCTCATCTGCAGTATAAAACGCCTCGACAATACTTTAACAACAGACCACTAACTGCTTAACATTACTGCACATAGATGAATTGCACCCGTTTATCAGAGGGATGTTATATTGATCGGTATAATATCCCTCTCCACTAGGGCAAATCAAGCGTGTCCGCCGGGCTGCGCACTCCAGACGGCCCTGCGTTTAATACATGCGTATAGATCATGGTTGTCTTGACATCCTTATGGCCGAGAAGTTCTTGAACAGTTCTTATATCGTAACCATCTTCCAGTAAATGCGTGGCAAATGAGTGTCTGAATGTGCGGCATGTTGCGCGTTTCGTTAAACCCGACTTTGCAACGGCATCCTTTACCGCTCGCTGTATGATTGATTCATGGATGTGATGCCGCCCGCGTTCGCCCGTTATTTCATTTCGCCAGAGTTTTTCCTGTGGAAAAACCCATTGCCATCGCCATTCCTTATTGGCATTCGGATACTTCCGCGCCAGCGCATCGGGCAATATTACTCGTCCGTATCCCCGTTTTACATCGTTTTCGTGAATGATTTTTACCTTCCTCAAATGATTAATAAGCGCTTCTTTTATGGACGCCGGCAGCATGGCGACACGGTCCTTGCTCCCCTTACCGTCGCGGACCGTTATATAGTTCTTTTGAAAATCCATGTCATGGACTCTCAGGCAAAGGCGCTCCGTTAATCGTAGACCGGCGCCGTAAAGAAGGCATGCAATTATTAACTTATCTCCTGTCAGTTGGCGTAGAACGTTTTTCACCTCGTCGCGGGTCATGACAACAGGCAAACGCACAGGCTTCCTGGCACGGATGACGTTGCCGAGGTCCCCGATTTCACGTCCCACAACATGACGATACAGGAAGAGAAGAGCGCACAATGCCTGATTCTGTGTCGAGGCGCTGACCTGCTCTTTGACTGCCAGATGGGTTAAAAATGCATTGATCTCCTCTTCTCCCATGTCACCGGGATGCCGGACATTGTTGAAGAAGATAAATTTCCTGACCCAGTATCGATACGTTTGCTCCGTCCTGTTGCTGTAATGACGTGAACGGAGCGCTTGCTGTAATTGATCGAGAAGTTTCGGTTTTTTCTCGTCTTGGCGACTGGACTCTCCAATTTTTATGCCATCCGCTTGTCTGATGAGTTTTGTCCTCGTTGTTCCAGCCGTTATCCGATATTTCGAACCCTTCACGAGCAGCCCCCTTCTCATTGAAGTGCACGAATTACTTGTTGCCGGATTATGTGCAATTTGCAGTGCGACCATTTATCACGCTGTTTTCAGCATCTGATAAACTGATGCTGCACACCGATCGTTCGTACTGCCGACTGATTGTTCCGTAAGGCTGCTTATTCTTCGAAATGCGTTGATTTTTTATCACGTCGCGATAACGCGGTCAAGAATGAACGCGGGGCGGGCTGTTCCCGGTCCCGTCCGCAGCAATTTAAGTTTGCATCTCTATTTCTTACCCTTCGCCGAGAGGTTGTGCCATCTTTTCTCTTTGTCGAGAACGAGTTCCCGGCAGCCGACATCGATCCATCGGCTCTGCTTCCACCCTGTCTCTTCGAAGCGCCCAACTTCTTTGAATTCCATCTTCTCGTTCAGCGCGACGCTTGATTCGTTTGACAGTGCAATCGCAACGACCGCGGCGTTGAATCGGTTAACCGGCAATCCGGCGCAGACGTCTTTCATCATAGGAGCATCGGGATTTTTAAGACTTCTGTTTGGCTGTTTTCTTTTGCGACTCGATCTGGCTTGTCGTCGCATCGTAGTTCCGGCGGGCGGCTTCATAGGAAGGATCTATTTTCAACGCTTCGGCAAAGCGGTTCCGGGCCTCTTCGAGTTTTCCCTGGCTTCTAAGTACGATGCCAAGGTTGTTATGGGCTCTGGCATAGTTCGGCGCCAGCCTCAGTGCTTCGGCAAAGTGGCGAAGAGACTCCTCGGCTTGGCTGTTTTGCATGAGCACAATGCCGAGATTGTTGTGGATCGACGGGTCGTCGGGTTTTTGCCGGGATGCTTCTAGCAGGTTTTCGGACGCATTCTTAAAATCTCCTTTCTGAGACTGAAGCATCGCAAGTTTCAAACGGGCATCCAGAAAATTGGGACGCAGCATCACGGCTTTTTCTAATGCTTTCAGTGCTTCATCGACGGCGCCTTCGTCTACGGCCAAAAGCGCAAGACGGTAGAGCGCAAGCCCATGCTTCGGGTTCAAATTCAGGGATGCAGTAAAATAGTCGCGGGCGTTTTTTCGGTCGCCAAGGGCAACGTAGGTTGCTCCTATATCATAATGAATCTCCTCATCGCGGGGATGCCGCCGAAGGGCCTTCATGAATTCTTCCAGCGCCTCGGCATATTTCTGCTGATCGAAATACACGAGACCCAAATTGTATCGAGCCTCCATAAGATCTTCTTTGCTCTTGACGGCCTCCCTGAAATGATAGGCAGCCTGATCAAGTTCAGATCTCTGTCTCAAGATCATTCCGAGATTGCTGTGGGCAATCCAGGCCTCAGGATTTTTCGCTATGGTATCCTTCCAAAGAGTCTCGAGATTCGTGTATTTATAACCGCCCTGCCAGGTTAGAACTCCCAGAACAAATAGAATTGCAGCAGAAAGGCACAATCCCGGAATTCTCAGGGGGGCGCCTTTCACAAGGAACCATCTCGAAAAAAGAGCGCTTACAAGAGTTATGACGCCCAGGCTCGCCAAATACTGGAAATGGTCGGCTACGAAGGAAAAACGCATGGGGTAGACATCGAAGAAACCCAGCGCCGGCACGAGAGTTCCCCCAAAGAAGAGCGCCGCGGCCAAGGGCCCTCGTCCGATCCTGCCTCGCAATATAAAAAGGACAAGCACGAGCCCCAGCGCCGCTATAGGGAAAATATACTGCCACCATTGACTCGAGTCTATTGACCATCGTGGATAGATGAATGCGAGATTGATGGGCAGCAACAGCTTGCCCAGATAAAACCACAGGGCTCTGCCGGCGATAAGCATCCGGTCAATCAACGAAAAGGACCACTCGCTGCCCTGAGCGCCCACGTGATATTTTTCTATCAATACCGTCGCAATCCCCGAGGTTATGCTCAGCAGGAAAAAGGGGATGAGTGGCCGCAGAGTTCGCTTCATGGTTATTCGACCCGTTTTGAACCACACGATCACCATAATCGCCGCAGGCAGAGAGGCGGCAACAGTCTTGCTTAAAAGCGCACAAGCAAAGAGGACCAGGGCGGCAACATATCGTTTGTGCGAGAAGCTATCCTGCGGTATTTCTGTTGCTTTCCGGTCGGATGCGCCGGCTGGAGGAACCGCTAGGGGAAGATAAACAAAAAGAGCCGCCAAGTAAAACAGGGTAGATAGAACATTCTTGCGTTCGGTTATCCAGGCCGCCGATTCGAGATTCACGGGATGGAGCGCGAATATGGCGGCGGCCAGCAATGCGCCTGGAATGCCGAGACGTTCGATCACAGCCCAAAGCAAAAGGGCGCACAATAGATGCATAATGACATTTGTTACATGATAGCCAAGGGGGTCAAGGCCCCAGAGGCGGTACTCTATCCAGAAGGATGTGTGAACCATTGGGTAATACTGAGGAATGGAGAGAGGTTCGAACCAGATGCGGGCCAATCCGCCGATAGATTTCAATGTTTCGTTGCCCGTTATGTAATGCTCGTCATCCCAGATAAAATCTCCTTTGATGGCGGGGACATAAACAACCACGGCGATAATGAACAGGAGTAAAAAAAAGAGCAGGGTCTTTTTATTATCTATAACGGTTCTTTTCGAAGCTTCGATAAGCGATTTTAATCCATTCATTCAGCAAATCTCACGCGAACTGTATTTTCGATCCGGGAAAGGAGAGCCGGGGCAGTCCTCATCTGCGATCCGGCAAGCTCTTGCGATGAAGCGCTCGGCGGTAGAATCCGCTCGCTGGAAACGCAGATCATTTCGAGTTGCTGCCGTAAATATCACGGTACCGCAGGACGCGGCTTATGTAATCCTTTGTCTCCGTTATGGGCGGGATTCCTCGATGCCGGTCAACTCTTCCCGGACCTGCGTTGTAGGCCGCCAGCGCTGTCGGCACGTGCCCTTCGAATCGTTCGAGAAGAGTCTTGAAATAGCCGGCGCCGGCCATTACATTTTCGTAAGGATCGAAGGGGTCGGATATTTTAAAATCAAAAACATTCGCTGGCATTATCTGCATGAGGCCCAGAGCGCCTTTCTGCGAAATCGCCTGGGCGTCGAAATCGGACTCGACCTTTACCATCGCCTTAAGCAGCGGGAAAGATACATCGAAACGCTCGGATGCTTCGGCGATAATACGGTCATATTTCGACGGCAGCTTCTTTTGCGTACGTTGCGACCGGATAAAAATTTTATAGTCAGCATTGGGGGGTGCGTCCGTGAAGTGATAAACTCCCTGATCATCGATATGGACGTATACATCGGCCTGCACCGGCCCTACTGCGCAACAGAATATAAGCACGGCAAAAAACACATGCACGGCGATTGTTGCGAGAAGCAACGAGCCTTTTAACGATTCATGTTTATTTTCGAACTTCATGCTCACAGAATTTGTATATATAATAAATTTGTACGGAAATATCCAGTCCCTGGATGAATCAAAACAGTAACTCACCCGGAATGCCGGCATCGCCATGCTGGACATCGGTCATCAACATCAATTAATAATTTAAAATATCAAATAGATAACCATCCTTTTCTTGACAGGCAACACATTTCGATCTATGTTCTGACAAGTCTTTTAAATATTTGCAATAATGGCGCCTGATCCCATATTTTGCCCGTTGGCCGCCTAGGCATTCAGAGAGTGGAAGGCGCTACAGAACAGGCTGTGAATAATATCCCCGTAAGGAGGCTCAATCCATGGATCAGAAGAGGAACGAACGATGCCGCGAAATGTACCGGACGCTGTTGCCGAACATGGCCGATTACGTGGAACGATATGCCCGTGAAAAACCTTCGTCTCTCGCAATCATCGAGCACAACACAGACGAAAAGATCTCCTGGAAAGCATTCAACAGAGCGGTATCGGCTTTCGCTGCAAAGCTTATAGCCCTGGGTCTTCAGAAGGGGGACATCGTCGCCACATCCCTTCCTCTCCTGAAGGAACATGTCTATCTAATCTATGCCTGCTATCGCGTGGGCGTCATAATTGCCCCACTGGATCTTCGCCTGAAAGCGAAAGAACTCCAAGCCTGCATGGATACAATGAAGCCTAAAGCTTATTTTTTTCTCGGCAAAACACCTCTGGCGGATTTCCGTCCCATCATCGCCGAGGTTATGGCTTCTTCGCCGTACATACGTCACTGGATTCAATTCCAGAAAGAAGCGGAGCTGGTTATGGACGGCGCCGTCGGCATTGCCGACTTCGCCAGGGATATCAAAAAAGCCTATCTCCTGAGCCTCGTCACGGGTTCAGTGAAAAAGGCGAGGCGCCGGCTGTCAAAGCGCGACGCCTGCCTGATTATCTTCACGACGGGCTCAACGGGATCTCCCAAGGCCGCCCTTCTGTGTCATGAAAATATTCTTGTGCAAAATATCGGTCTGGCCGCCGCTTTCGATATGACTCCCGAGGACCGGATGCTGATAAACCTTCCGCCCTCCCATGTGGGCTGCGTGACGGAGCAACTTGCCACCACCGTCTTTGGAGGAGGCGTTTCCGTCATTCTTCATATATTCGATCCCCGAAAGAGCCTGGAAGCCATAGCGGAACATAAGGTAACCATGCTCGGGCAGATTCCCGCCCTTTTCAATATGGAGTGGCGGCTTCCCGAATATGGTTCATTTGATCTTTCGAGTCTCCGGTTTGCCATTTACGGAGGTCAGGCCGTATCGCGGGAATTCTTGGAAAAAATGTCAACTATGGCCCCACAAATCGGCACGGGTCTCGGACTGACGGAAACGGCCGGTTTCTGCACCTACACGGACCCCAATGCAAACGTAACCGTTTTGGAAAAGGGTATCGGCTTCGATATGCCCCTCTGTCCAATCAGCATACGGGAACCCATGAAACTCGACGGTACGGCCGGAGGAGAAAAGGCTCCCGGCGAGGTAGGGGAAATCTGTTTTTCCGGACCGCAGATCTTTCTCGGCTATCTTAACGAACCGCTCAAGACGAATCAAACCGTTTCCCGGGATCATGTCTGTTACACTGGAGATTTGGGGTACCATGACGATCAAGGTCTCCATTTCGCAGGCCGTTCGAAGCTGGTTATCAAACCGAAGGGATATCAGGTGTTCCCCGAAGACATCGAACGTCACATCGCTGAAAAGCTCGAGGGGTCCGTTGGCGCTGTGGCCTGTGTAGGCGTGGAGCACAGGATCTGGTCGGAGGCCATTATGACTTTTATTGAGCGAACCGAAGGTTCATCTGTAACTGTCGAAGATGTCATTGCTTCCTGCAAGGACATCTCCTCCTATTCCCGGCCCTCCCATGTGGTGCTCCTCGATGCGGGAACTCTCCCCTTGAACAGGGTGGCCAAAACCGATTACATGGAGTTAAAGCGCCGCGCCAGGGCTGTTATTGACGACCTCAGAAAAGAGGGGAAGTGGGACGAGGCGTGACTCCTGCCATTTCATCTCTTGCACCCGCCATTGTCTTTGAGTCATAATAGGCGAGGCGGCGGAAGAGTGCCAACAGATTCAACAGACTGTGCCGCCGGGAGGTCATCATGATCGCCGTGAAAGATATCATGACAAAAGATGTTGTAACGGTGAAGACTGCGACCGATGTTGCCCAGGCGGCCAGGCTCCTTTTGGAAAACCATATCAACGGCCTGCCGGTTGTGGACGATGAAGGAAGGGTAGTGGGCATTATCTGCCAGAGCGATCTCATCACCCAGCAGAAAAGCATTCAGTTGCCGTCGCTGTTTACGCTCCTGGACGGTTTTGTGCCGCTTACATCGATCAAGCATCTGGAAAAGGAAATTCAAAAAATGTCGGCCGTCACCGTGGCCGATGCCATGACCTCAAGACCTGTAACGGTGGGACCCGATGCAAGCATAGAAGACGTTGCAACGCTCATGGTGGACAAGAAATTTCACACCATCCCCGTGGTCAAAGACGGCAAGCTCGTCGGCATTCTTGGAAAAGAGGACCTCTTGAAGGCTTTCATCGCCCACCCGTGAAGCCGGAAATAAGGCCTTAATTCGATGAATGCTTCACTGTCGTCCTGAGAGAGATGGCGATGGCCAGACAAAGGACCGATACAGCGAAGCAGAGTGAAAAAGCCGCCCGGAAAGCCTCGGGAGGATACATGTCGCCGACAGGGCCGATATAGTCGAGAATCGTCCCTGTCAGGCTCTGCAAAATCGCCATGCCGAGCAGTGGAAAGGGATTGAGAAACCCCGACATGAGCCCCATGATTCGTCTCGGCGTGGTGTCGTTGACGAGGCTCCATGTCGTTGTTGCCACGGCGCCCGAAGATACTCCGATAATAAAAAAAGCCGCGCTCACATAACCGATCCCGACGAACGAGAGTGGAACAGTGATAATTATCCAGGCGCCCGCAAT
>JAFGGB010000001.1 GCA_016930775.1 Deltaproteobacteria bacterium | reverse complement strand
CGTCTACATGGTAGCCGCTTTCCCAGGCATTTCCTGTATCGTAAAAGACGACGCCTTTCATTCCTGCATCCTTTAACAGGGGAACGATGAGTTCTGCGTTGAAAAGAAGCATTGTCTTGCCGCCGATAACGTCTCCCGACTCGTCAACGGGACCAACTGACCGGAGTCCCCGGAGCGAATTGATGCCGCCTAGATAGAATCGCTCATAGACGGGGACTTCCTTGCCCTCGTTGCCGTGAATATACCCTGCCCGCCCCCTGATGGCGAAGATGTTGCCCAGAGGAAGGGGAAAGAACCAAGAGGAGTTTGCCGAATATTTCGTGTAGCTCGTATCGCCCTGAAAGATCGTCCCCGTATGTTCAACGGTCATGCTGTTTTTCGAACCTTCGGAGGGGAACATCCAGTCGTTTGTCGTGTCTCTGACAAGCGAAAAGGTTACGCCGCTGGAGATGGTTTGGCCTTCCTGATCCATGATATACTTGGATGCCGTCTCGGCAATGTTGTTCACATTGTCAACAGTATAGCGGTAGCCTACATAACCCTTCACGTATTCAAAGAGCGGGTATCCCAGAATTGTCTCTATGCCCTTTGTATCCAGATCGTATGAGTCGTATTCCTTTAAATTATTCCAGATATCCGTTTTGCTCCAGAGGGGCATGTCGAAAAGCCACGGCTCAACGAACGACAGTTCATACCTTTGAGTGCTTGATCCCACCGATGCATTTAGGCTTAATGTTTGTCCCCTGCCGAAGAGATTTTGCTGGGTGATCTGAGCCATTACGATGAGATGGTCGATAGCGCTGTAGCCGGCGCCGACACTGAACATCCCCGTGGCCTTTTCTTTCACCTGGATGTTTATGTCCATAAGATTCTTTTCAGGACCCTGCTCCGACTGGAAGTTGATCTCCTCGAAATAGCGGAGTTGGCTCAGTCGCATGTAGCTTGTTTTCATCTTCGATCGATTTGTAATGTTGCCTTCGACGATGGGAATCATTCGCCGAAGAACCTTATCGCGGGTTTTTGTATTTCCGCTGATGGTAATCCTGTTGATGTAGATGATTTCGCCCTTATCTATTCGGTATGTAACATTTACCAGTTGTTCATGACGGATCTCGTTGACTTCAGGGGTTGCCTTCGCATAGGCATAGCCCTCGTCGTTGCACTTTTCCTGGAGATAGTCGAGGTCTGTGATAATGGCTTGGCGGTTGAAATAATCCTTCTTTGTGATCCTGAGGCCTTTGTAAAGCTCCTCCCGGGGAACATCGATAGTGTCCCCGACGATCTGGACGACTCCTATGCGGTACTGCTTGCCTTCCGTTACGGGTATGGAGACATAGATCCACTTGGCGTCGCTGACTACCTCGGGTTCGCCGATTTTTCCGTCGATGTAGCCGTTGTTGTGATAAAAGGCGGTAATTTTTTGAAGATCCTGCTGGAGAGTCTCTTCCTTGAAGACGCCCGAATCGGTGAAGAGATGAAAGATGGTCCACTCGGAGGTTTCCATCATTGCCTTCAACTCCTCGTCGGTAAAGGCGGTGTTGCCCTCGAAGGAGATCGTCTTTATATACAGTTTGCCGCTCTCCAAAATCGTGAATCTCAGGACGGCGGAGTTGTTCGGTCCTTCGTCGATTTTGTATGATACCTGGGCGTTCCGGTATCCTTCTTTTTCGTAAAGGGTCTTTATGCTTTCTATGTTTGTCCTCACTAAGTTGATGTTGATTATGTCGCGGTTCTGCAGTGTGAGAACTTTCTTGAGTTCCTTGGCATCGAGGTTCTTGTTGCCTTCAAAGAGAATTTCCGTGATCGTGGGCATCTCCTGTACGGCGAAGGTGATAATTGTTCCACGGGAGTCTTCTTCGGTGGAGGCAGTCACGTCGCTGAAGAAGCCCAGTTTATAAATTGCCTTCACGTCGGCGGCAATGTCCTCTTTCGAAACCATTTTCCCTGGCGTACTCGCAAGTGCCGAGCGTATGTTCGGTTCTTCGATGCGCTGGGTTCCCTTGATGATTACGGCAGCGATTTTTTCCTCCGGAAGAATCAGTTCTGAAATATTCCGGGCCAGGCGAGCGACGAGTTGCTCGATCCCATCTCCGGCCGTGCCGGACGCATAGATCTTTTGTGTGACCGGTTGCCTGTCGACCGATATGATGGTCACGTCGACGCTTACAGTCGATCCCAATTGGGTGGCGCTGCCGAGTATGACGTACTGGGCTTTCGTATCTGTTCCAAGCCGCAGGGCCTCTTCGGCGGCGACTGATCCTTCGGAAACGGCCGGGGCAACTCCCGGCGCGATAACGGCAAGCCGATCGGACCGGCCAAGTTGTGAAGCCAGAGACGACGCGATGCGTTCCTTCAACGCTTCCTGGCCGCTTTCGCTGTATGCCGCGAAGGGGAGCAGGAGAACCCGCTTGACCGTCTTGGCGGCCGCCGAAGCGGCCGTCAGCGTAAGGGCCACCGTCAGGATGACTGCCATTGTACACTTAGGCTTCATAGATCATACCGTCCCTTAAACCGATGATGTGAGACATGCGGTTGGCTAAGACTATATTATGAGTGACGACGATAAGCGTTGTCCCTTTTGTCGCGCTTAGAGTCAGGAGCAGCTCTTGTATGCGTTCTCCCGTTTCAGTGTCGAGATTGCCTGTGGGCTCATCGGCCAGGAGAAGGCGCGGCGTCATGACCATTGATCGAGCGATGGCGACCCGTTGCTGTTCTCCGCCGGACAACTCTCCGGGTTTGTGCCGCAATCTATCACCTAGGCCAACATCCGTCAATATAACCTCCGCCTTATGTCGCGCCTCGGCCATCGATATGCCGCCGATGAGACAGGGCATCAGAACATTCTCCAGGGCCGTGAATTCCGGTAGAAGATGGTGAAACTGGAATACGAAACCGATGTTTCCGTTTCTGAATCCGGCCCGCTGTTCCTCTCTCCACCGGAGAACATCGACGCCGTCGCAAAAAATCTTCCCCGAGGATGGTTGATCGAGAAGCCCAATTATCTGGAGAAGAGTTGTTTTCCCGGCGCCGGATACGCCCAGGATCGCCAGCCGTTCTCCTTGAGGGATTTCGATATCTACCCCCCGGAGGACTTCGATCGTTTTCCCGTCCTTTTGGAAGCTTTTTTTCAGACCTTCTATAATAATCATTGCCGGAACCCGCTACTCATAACGTAAAGCCTCGGCAGGGTCAAGCTTCGAGGCGCTCCAGGAAGGGTAAATCGTCGCCAGGAACGACAGCAGGAGGGTGATCGCTGCGATAAGGACCACGTCGCCGTAGTTTACCTGGGAGGGCAACTCGTTCAGATAATAAACGTCCTGGGGCAGTATCTTGAAACCGAAGAGTTTCTCTATCGCCGAGGCGATCCTTTCCACATTGACGGCGACAGCAATGCCGGCGATACAACCGAGAATCGTTCCAAAGCCGCCGATTATCAGTCCCTGGATCATGAAAATTTTCATGATGCTCCGTGATGTTGCGCCCATGGACTTGAGGATGGCGATATCTTTTGCTTTTTCCATGACCGTCATTATGAGAGTGGTGATTATGCTGAAGGCCGCTACGACAACGATAAGGCAGAGAATGATAAACATAACGGTTTTTTCGAGCCGAAGGGCCGAGAAGAGGTTTTTGTTCATCTCCATCCAGGGACGGGCCCAGTAGGGATATCCAAGCTTTTTCTCGATTGCTGCGGCGACTTCCCGGGCGCTGTATATATTTTTCAGTTTAACCTCAATCCCCGTGACGAGATCCTTCATATTAAGGAAATTCTGGGCATCGGTCAGAGACAGGAATGCCAGCGAGGAATCGTATTCATAGAAACCCGAGTCGAAGATGCCGGCTACCTTGAATTTCTTAATCCGCGGCGCCATTCCCAGGGGAGTCGGCACGCCCATCGGCGAGAGGACTTCGATGCTGTCGTTCAGCAAAACTCCCATATTGCCGGCAAGCTCCTTGCCGATGACGATTCCTGAAGGTTCGTCCCCTTCTCCCGAGGCAGTCGTCTTACCGAGCTTTTCGAATCCTCCCTCAACCATTTTTCCGATAGATATGACGGAGAAAGCCGTATCCGGTTCTATTCCCCTGATGACGACGCCCGTTACTTTGCCTTGGTGCTTGATCATCGATTGCCCGTAGATGAAGGGTGTGACTGCCACAATATCTTTCATGCCGGAGATCTCTTTCAAGACCTCGCGGTAGTCCTTCATAACCCCCGTGTACTCCATGAGAACGATGTGCGAGTTGATGCCGAGAATCTTCTCTCGGAGGTCCCGTTCGAAGCCGCTCATGACAGCGAGAACGACAATAAGGGCGGCCACGCCCAGGAAGATTCCTCCGATGGAGATAATCGTATTCGTCGATATGAAGGTCTGTTTGCGTTTCGCTCTGAGATACCTCAGTGCGACTAACAGTTCATATGCCATTGGTTCCAGTTCCATCGCCTCCCGATAGGCGCCGTTTTTAACTTTTCGATTTCATGTGAGGAAAGAGGATGACATCGCGGATCGACGGCGAGTCCGTGAGGAGCATGACCAATCTGTCGATTCCTATGCCTTCCCCCCCCGTAGGGGGCATTGCGTATTCCAGGGCTTGAATGTAATCCTCGTCCATGGCATGGGCCTCTTCGTCGCCCGCCTCACGTTCCTTCAGTTGCATGATAAAGCGCTGCTTCTGGTCCTCGGGATCGTTCAATTCCGAGAAGGCATTTGCGATTTCTCTGCCTAAAATATAGAGCTCGAAACGGTCGGTGAAGTTTGGATTCTGGGCGTTCTTTCTTGAGAGAGGCGAGACTTCAAGGGGGTACTGGGTTATGAAGGTTGGCTGAATAAGCTTGTCTTCAACTGTTCCCTCGAAAAGGGTCATGATGATTTTCCCCAGCGAATCCGTCTCCTTAACGGCAAGGTTCAAGGCTCGGGCGCGACCGAGAGCCTGGTCCCGATTTTCGAGAACAGGGGATTCTATGCCTGCAAGGGCTGTAATAGCCTCTTTCACGGTCATCCGCAGCCACGGAGGGGTCAGATCGATCGTTGTCCCCTGGCAGGGGATCATGAGAGAATTGTTAACCTTCCGCGCCACCTTGCTGATGAGCTCCTCAGTCATGGTCATGAGGTCCTCGTAGGTTGCGTAAGCGGCGTAGAATTCCATCATCGTGAATTCCGGATTGTGGAGCGTCGAGACTCCTTCGTTCCTGAAGTTCCTGTTGATCTCGAAGACTCGTTCGAATCCGCCCACGATGAGGCGCTTGAGATATAATTCGGGAGCGATGCGAAGGTAGAGATCCATATCCAAAGCATTGTGATATGTCTTGAAGGGTCGAGCAGCGGCGCCGCCGGCAATGGTTTGCATCATCGGCGTTTCCACTTCCAGAAATCCCCGATCCTGCATGAAATCCCTGATGGCTTTGATGATCAGGCTTCTTTTATAGAAAACTTCCCTGACATGGGAATTCATGATGAGATCAAGATGCCGTTGACGGTATCGCATCTCCACGTCGGTCAGGCCGTGCCATTTTTCGGGCATAGGCCGGTGCGATTTCGACAACAATCGTACAGTGTCTGCCTCTATTGTAAGTTCGCCCGTTTTTGTTCTGAAGGGTCGTCCCGAAAGAAATACGATGTCGCCCACGTCAAGCTTCTTAAAAACGCCGTAGGCTTGTTCCCCTACCTTGTCTCGCTGAATATAGGCCTGTATGCGGCCATCCCTGTCCTGGATGCTTACGAATGCCGCCTTTCCAAAATTACGCAGGGCCATCAACCGGCCTGCAAGCGCGTGAGTTGCCGTAACGGAGCTCATTTTCTCGGCGTCCATGGCTATGTAGAGACCAGCCACCGTGGCTGACGTATCGGTCACCCGCACATCGTTGGGATAGAGATCGACCCCCAGTGCCTTGAGTTCCTCGATTTTTTCCTTCCTCTTGCGAAGAAGTTCGCTCGCATCGTCCATTACATCAGACCTCGATATGAAATCGTAAAAGATTAGTGAAATATATCCTTTTTTGCCGTTCGTCAAGAAGGTATTGAAAAAGCACATACGATTTGAGGCGCATGAAGGCATCGAATAGTCTACGGCATTTTTTAAAGAAGGAATAGCGGCTTCATGGCAGCGAATCTATAACAAGCCTGGCTGCAATTCCCTATATCGAGGGGAGATTCCATTTATCAGAACACGGCCGCGTTCTCAACGGCATGGTGTCGCTTATCCGACTTGCGGTTTTTCAAGCCCTCTGCTACATTTATATTAAAGGCCGGTATTGAAAGAGACGTAGATCTAAACGGAAGAAAGGAGTTCAGCCATGGCGGTCAGGGTAATGGTTAGGCGGCGCATACCTAAAGACAAGCTTGCCGATGTATTGGATCTGACCATGGAGCTGAGGGTCCTTGCATCGCAGGAACCGGGCTATATTTCCGGCGAGACTCTGATCAGTGACAAGAACAGCGAGGAATATCTGGTTATTAGCACCTGGCAGATGCTTGATGACTGGCGTTCCTGGGAGTGGAGCAAGGAACGTTATGAAGTTCAGCGGAAGATTGATGTCCTCATCGGCGAAGCCAACACTACGTATGAGGTGTACCACTACCCGGAAAAGAAGAGAGTTCTGGTAGCATGAAAAAGCTGCCGGGCAACGGCAGATAAGTCTCTGTTCCGGACTAATGCGGGTATGCCGGGCTCAGCGTTGGGAAGGCGTTGTTTTAAAGGTCTTTATTGCCTGAGAAACCGATGGAGTTCCGAGGCTGCATCGGCGACCAGGTAGGTTATGATGATGCTTGCCAGGCCGAGAAGCGTCAGGAGAGCAACGCGCCGCTGTTGCCTTTCGCCGGAACCTTCCTCCAGATGAGAAATTACCGTAAAGAAAAGCCATGTAGCCAGTGCGCCGTTCTGCTTCGGGTCCCAGCTCCAGTATGAACCCCAGGCATCGTAGGCCCATGCGGCGCCGGAAATAATGCCGATTGCAAGCAACACCCGGCCGACAGCTATCCCGTTTGTCAGTGTCCTAAAAAACGAGTTTCGAAGGGGGTCTTCTTCTCTTCTCCGCAGGCAAAGGATCGCTGCGACGGCGGCAACGGCAAAGGCCCCGTAGGCCGAGAGCGCCGTCAGAGCGTGAAAGGGAAGCCGCCAGGTCAGGAACGCCGCAGACAGCGTCCTGATATCCCTCGGCAGCCAGGGACACAGCGAAACAAAGATCATAATAAGGGTTGCCGCCGCAAGGGCGATCTTCAGGATCGACGATCTGCATTCTTTCGGGGAGAGCAGGAAAGCGAAGACCGGCAAGAACCACGACAGTATCACAAGCGTTTCGTAGAGAGTGACGACGGCCCAGGGCCCCGATCCCGCAAGCAATGAATCCATGCCGCGAAGAAAAATGCCGCCGCTGTGGAAGGTGAACCCTGCAATAATCAGGATTCGTCTGTTTCGGGCGGCATTTTTTAGAGGCAGCGATGGGGACGCCAGAGCGATGCCGTACAGCAGGGGGACGAGACCGACGAAGATAAAACTCATGACCGCTTCTCCTCAGGGAGCGCCGAGACGTCCGTGCCGCGCTTTCCGGCGAAAGCGAGGAGAATTATTCCCGAGAGCAGGAAAAGGGCGCCCGCGGCTGCCATAATGGCGCCGGGCTGACGGGCAACCAATAACGTGGAGAAAGGACGCATGTCGATGGCCGTGACGGTTATGCTG
>JAFGGB010000015.1 GCA_016930775.1 Deltaproteobacteria bacterium | reverse complement strand
TATCACCATTTAGGCTGGATTGTTCTACTGGAGGCTGGGGAAAAAGATATAAAGGATGAAACAGAACTGTTCATTGGTTGCAAGAATCTTTCGGACAAGGAAATGGAGGTGCTTTGGCGTGAGATTGAAATGCTCGTGGGCAAGAACGTTCATACTTTCGGAGGGGAACCTGCGGTTGGTTGGTTCATGGATGACGGCCTAAGAAGCGAGGATTTCACCGCCGAGGTTATACCGGCGAAATCCGGTATCCAAGAAAAATAAACTTGTTACAAAATCTTTGCGCGATTTTTCTTTTCTGTGTTCATTATTACTTCTGAGAGGATGCCATGACGGAAGAGGGAATTACGGTTGTTGATAATGGTGAGTTTACGCTTGACGATGTTCAATGTTGGCGTCAATGTGACGAAGAAAAAGGCCGCGCCGTCTGGTTCGACTCAGGTTTTTTCAAAGCGATGACTTATAAAACCATTACGGGAGCAAGATCATATTTCAATAAAAGGAATCTGCTGCACGTTTATGAAAGATATTGCGGCGCCAATCCCTTTGTTCTCAATCGCGGCAGAGCAAATCCATCCGAATGCGATCAAAATAGATCTCGCGATGTTAATTTTAATGTCGGAGATGTAGCAAAGGCCTGCGTTATAAAAACCAGGGACTATATAAAGTATGAAAAAGACAAACGCAGTCCGAGATTGAAACCGTTGGAATTTGTTCATCTCGTCCGCTTCATTGCTTATGTAAAGGTTAAAAGTATCGGGTACCTCATCTATGCAATCAAGCGACGGATGTTAAAAGAAGGCATTGGGGGGCAGTCGCGAGACAGCAGCGTTAATCAAGCACAGCGAAACGAAAGCGAGGAAGTGTTTGAAAGAACAGAAGAGACACAAGATGTGTCCGTTGATGATGGGGGCTCTAAAAAGGATGGGGAATGTGAGACATTCAAGGAGGACGGAGTAACTAACGCCATTAAGGATAATCTGAATGCCGCCGGTTTTAACGCTATCCCGTCACAGGCCATCCACATAACTGAAGCGCGGCGGGATACTTTGACTGACGACCGTGATGCTGCCTTTGATTATGAGAACGCGGATTTAATTGGACAGCTGATTCTTAAAGCAAATGAGCTCCTGGATTCTTTTTCAGGATCGCGTATGGCAACTACGGCTCGACGAAACCATCTTGGAATTCTTCGCAATCTGCCACGAATAGAGTGCCATTTTGACAGAAAGTTCAATATGGCACCCGTCCGAACGATTGATTTTATATTGTCTCGTTCTGCTCACATGGATTATGTCAGAGATGTAAAACAAATCTTGGGGAACAAATTCAAGCGAGGCACATATAAGAGTGCCAATGATCGTCTTACGGTTGCATGGTTGCGATTCGTCAATGGGCCTGCGAAAAATGAGTGGGCGCATTACTGCTCATTGCGGGTGGAGGTTTTTCAAGTATTATGAACATGCAAACGAACGGATATGATGAAGAGTGGGACGATCTTGATCCCTTTGACAGAATGAACAATCGCCCGTCAAGAGAAATTTACCTTCCCGGCAATGTGGACTTTAAAAAGCGAAGCGACATCTTGAATATCTGTGAAAAGATGATCAATGACGGCGGCGTATTGGTACTTCCTTTCGATGAGGATATGGAGTTTATCCCCTGGTTCCTTTTGAGTGTTATCTCAGGCGGGATGCAACTCGATGGAAGGGCCGTTCTCAAGTCACAGTTTCTGGGGGCGCCCTATCTTCCGTCGCCGCCGGATCAGGCGCAAGTCTGGATCATTCATCACGCCCCCTGCTTTGCCAATTTTATCGCTTCCGTTCAGGAATGGTTGAAACCCGGACGGCTTGTCATTGCCACGGGTCTCACATGGCAGTGGGACGCGCTGGAGATCAATCTGCCCTCCCGCCGCATGGACATTCTTTTACAGACCGATATTATTGATACCGATGCGGCTTCAGTCATGGACGACACCTGCGTCAAGCTTCCCGAAGAGCAACAAGACCTGATCAAAGTCGTCAGGATCGTCTCCATGTTTGCTGCCTGGGGCGCCTATCCGCCCGATACCGTTCTTGCCCGGATGGCCGGTTTTATAAGGCAGGACGGGCAGGAAGATACGGACCGTCTCGAAGAGGTGGTCGAGGCCGGAGTAGAGAAGAAACTTCTTGTTTGGGTTACCATAGACAAGCCTCCATCCATCCAGGTTGCGCGGCCCTCGGACGCAAAGGCTCGTAACCATCTGCGCGGTCTGGCTCAAGAGAAAGGGATCGGGATAAAGGATTATGCGAATTTGCTCGTAAAGGTCGATCAGAATGTCCGGGATGAACGCTACGCCTTTCTCAATCTCATGCAGGGCTGGCTTGCCGACAGCCATCTGCGCGCATCACTTGCGCCTGAGAAGCGCGCCTTTGGCATCCGCGCCATACGGGAAATCATCACCTCAAATCCATTGCAGGGGAAAATCAAGTCGATCAAGGCAGCCGTGGAAAGCGCCGCGGAAAGCCTCGTGTGGGGCCGGTGCATGATGAGACTGGGGATCCTTGATCTGGGCCTCGGTTTTCTGGACAGGGGGTTGAGTGCGAATCGTCGGAACCCATTTCTCTTGCACGCAAGAGCGCACTTGCTCGGCCGATGGGCTGCAACGCGGGACGATAAGGTGGACGAAGCTCGCAATGCATATAACGATGCAACGGACGTATGCCGTGAGAATTACTATGTCTGGCAGAACTTCGGGGTGTTTGAGGCCGAACAAAGGAATTACAAAATCGCTGCCGATCTTTTTGATAGGGCTCTGTTGATTGAACCCCGAAACGTCTTCTCGCTTGTGGCGCGGGCAAACATGTATCTCGATATGGGCGACATTGTTAAAGCTGAGGAGGATATCCGCGCCGCTTCCGGGATTGCGCCGGAGAATTCTTATGTCGTTCATCTGCGGGGGCGCGCCGCTTTTTTCAGGGGGGAATGGGCGGCTGCCAAAGCGATATGGCAGGACGAACTCCTGAAACTGGACCCAAGGAATCTGCATGCGCGCCAGTCGCTCGGCTTCATGGCCAGAGAAAGGGGATTCTGGGATGATGCGGAAAAGGCGTTGAAGGAAGCGCAAGAGATGAGTCCGGAGAATATTCCCGTTCTTCATGAGTTAGGACTGCTTCACATGGACCGGGCCTTATGGGAGCCAAAGAAGAGCCGGGATGAGGATTTGGAGATGGCTCGGGAAGGCTTGCTGATCGCAACTGACGTGGAGCCGGAAAATCCGCAAGTCATCGTTTCTCTCGCCACGGTCGAGCGTTTGAAGGGTGATCAGGAACTTATGCGGGGCGCTGCTGCCAGGTTGGAAGAATTGAAGCGCAGGTCCGGCGGAAGACCCTACATCCTGCACGCGCTGGCCATGTGTCTCCATCTTCTGAATCGAACGGAGGACAGAGACGGTCTTTTTGACAGAATTCTGGAAAAATCTCCCGGCAATATTCGAACATTGATTGCCATGTCGGAGTGTGCTTATGATGAAAACCGCCATCCGGAGGCTGAGACGACCGCGACCCGCGCGCGTCGCTCATATGATCAAAAAAAGGCTTTGATGCCCGCGAATGAAAAGATCGGCGCCCTCCTCGATCTGGCCCGACTCTACCGGAAACTTGGCCGTGTTGAAGCGGCGGATGGCTTTCTGGAAGAGGCTGGCAAGATAGACAGGCAAAACGCCAAAATCGCTTTGCTCAAGAGAGGATGATTAAAGGTCTCGTATGAACGATGAAAACGAACTGCTGGCGATGGTCATAAGTCTTGTCCCGGAACGGTCCGGCAGGATTCGGATATCCAATGGACGGATGATTCATGCGGCTTTCATCGCCTGGGTGGAAAAGCAGGATCCATCTCTCGCGAAAGAACTCCATCCGAATGACCGAAAGGTTAGACCTTTTACACTTTCAAGCCTGCGCGGTGGAAGGCAGGAGGGGAAAGAGGGGTTCTTCAATGTCGCTCCTGGCGAGGCCTACTGGATCAGGGTGACTTCATTGTCCGGGGAATTGACCTCCTGGTTGCTGGAACGGGCCGATGAATCCACCCCCCCTCCTTTTACTCTTGGCTCTGTTATTTTCCAGGTTCGGGCAATCGCTTTGAATCACAAGCGGGCAGGTCTCTCCAGTTACCGATGGATGAGGGACCATTACGCTTCCTGTCCCCTCCCCGACTGGTTTCGTTGGCTGTTTTACAGCGCCACCGCGTTTCGCTTCCGGGTGAAGTTGCCGGAGGGAAAGTCTGATATCAGAAACATCCTGCTCCCTCTGCCGGCGTTGATGTTTTCCAGTCTTTACAAACGATGGAACACATTCGCCCCGAAAGACCTCCACATAGGTTTTGCTCGGGAAGATTTCATCAACCGGATTGAACGCGCCGTCATGATATCGCAATATGATCTGAAAACCACAGATATCGACTTCAATGACGAGATCGGCATATCGGGATTTACCGGCATGTGCGAGTACCGCACGGCAAAAGGGGCGACCCCGGAAATCCTGCGGTGGGCGCTTACGCTGGGCTGCTATAGCTTTTACGCTGGCATCGGCTATCGAACCACCTGGGGCATGGGGCAGGTTGAGTTTCTCCTGCCTGAGTAACCCCGTAAATATTTTCCTGCCACTGTTCCTTTTTCAATCAAAATAACTGCAATTTTCTCGAATCCTTTCATTATCAGGGTATGGGCAGTAATCCGTCCATTTTTCGGTCAAAGAAATCTACACGATTTATTGATCTCAAATTCATTATCAGCATGTGAGGCGGGAGATGCCGCGTTTCTTCGATAAGGAACCGGCCCGCGGCCTTTTGTGAGAAACCGGAGATTGAAAATATCTGCACGAAAAAACTTGCTGAGTTTCATTATCAGATTAGGTGAGACGAAAAAATCTCCGATGAATGGCGTGAGTCAGACGACGGGAGGCATCAATGAGACTTTCCATAAGACGAGGGCGACCGATATGGGGTGTCGAAACGCGGAGGGTGAGGATGCGGAACTTCATGCAGGAAACTGCCGCCCGGGACCGCGACAGGCAATGGGATGTGGCGGTGAAAATATCTGCACGAAAATCGAGATCGATATTCATTATCAGATTAGGGACGGTGAGAATGGAATGGTCCGGGGAAAAGAGGTCTTTTGTGTTCAACAGGACGTGGGGATAAAAAAATTTGCGCGAAAAATGAGTCGGAAATTCATTATCAGGGTAAGGGGGCATTAGGGTTATGCGGAAAATGAAAGAGCTGCAATAGACGACGAGAGGTAAAAAGAAATTTGCACGAAAATAGAAACTGAATTTCATTATTAGAACAAGAGGGAAAACAACCCGACGGCCAGAAGGGCGCACGCCCGGGGCATGAAGTACAGAAAATGGATTGGTCCGTCTTTTGCGCGTGAGGAAGGAGGCCTTATGGGAAGTGAAGCAAGAGAGAGAATGGAAAAGCGAAACAAGCGCCTGGCATGGTTGGCGAAGAATGACTCGGATAAATTTCGCCGGGAATGGACAAGGCTTGTTGACCACTGGCTTTGCGATCTCCGTTATCACGCGAAAGACGGCAAGATGGAGTCTCCTACGCTCTTTTCCTTTCTCGATCGAGCCAAGAAGGTGTTGGTCGCTTGCGGAAAAGAGGCCATGGCTCTGGGTTTGCCGGAAACGGAGATGTTGTTAAACGAGTGCTGTCGGGAGTGGTCGCGGCAGATAGCGGATCGCACTTGCAAGGCAAATACCTATCGCCTGAGCCTGGACCACGAGCTATATGGAATATACAAGATCAATCGCCGATTGAAAAGATCGCCGGTATAACGGTCGCGATAGTTGGCACAGATGGAGGAGGCCGGACTGAAGTCCGGCTTTTTTGTTGGAGGGGCATGAACCGGAGAAGTTGAGGGATTGGGTATCTCAAAATTCTGAACGAAAAATCGGCCCACGTTTCATTATTAGAGCAAGAAGGGCGAATACGGCACCAGACAGGAGGGATTCAATGAAGAAGTATGTAATCACAATGTTCTGTATATGCCTATTGAGTATTGGTGGTTGCGATCAGAATTTGAACGACAACAAGGCGTCCGTAAATACAGCGCCTTCCCCCCCGCCTCGGATTTTGGTGCTCCAGGATCTTACGGGTAGCGCCAACTGGACCGGCACACCGATAATAGGGCAGGATGATCTAAAAGCGCTGATAGGGCTTCTTTATCGTCGTTCAGGGGAGATCGCTTTCGGTTTTATAACTGACAAATCCAATCGCCCTCTTATACGACTGCAAATCGATCCCCCCCCCGTAAAGCCCGAGGCACCGTCAACCGAAGGGAATCCGCTGAAAGCAGCCGATCGTTTCAACGAGTTTAACCGGCAGATGAAGGTATATGAGTCCGATTACGCTGTCTGGAAAGTTGCAAGCGATGAGAAGACGCGGAAGTTTCTCGCAACGGTTGCATCGGTTCTCGCCTCTCCCCCAAAACCACGTTCAACAGATATTTGGGGAGCTGTTGCGCGACTTGACCTCTTTTTTTCGGAAGACACTATATTCTGGAAACAAACGCCGGTCAATTATGCGTGCCTTATAACCGATGGCTTACACAACAATTCCCGTCGTAAGGCAAGGGCGCCTATGCAAAGCAAGGTCAAACTCCTGTTGGTGAACGCAACAGGCTCGGTCGGAGATTTGGAACAACTTGAAACTTCCCGTTTTGAGTCGCTTGGCGCGGCGATTAACAGCATCATCTATGATGCAGAAAGGGGGCGGTAAGATGACGGCAAGTGAGGCTCAAAGACTGCGAATAATGGGCGCAAGAAAGCTCAAATCAAAACTTCAATGCTTGGCTTTGGACATCGACTCCCGCGACCGTGAACGGATCGGATGGGAATCGGACCTGAAAAAACTTGGTCCGGAACGCGGCTCGCGTAGAGATCAACGGCACATGTCCTTCGTTCTATTGTTGATAGGTCTATTCTGTTCGTACTGGCTTGATATGATCATTTTTTCGCCCTTTATAGAGAAACAAATCGAGTACGGATTTTACGGAATACCGGGAGCCGCTTTATTCGCGAGCGTTTTGTTCCCTTTGGTTCTAATCGGGATGGACCTTTACGCTAATCATCACATCTATACGGCTCGATTGGAATCTGAGGATGGCTTACGCTCGCGCGGGGCCTATTATACATGGGTGTGCTGTGGCCTAGCGTTGTGTTTAACTACCATTTTTTTCATTATCCTGATTTCGAAGGCGGAAGCAAGTGTGCCAGGTGGCCAGCTATCTGTATTGAAAATATTGGCTTATGGCTGCCTTACTATCCTACATCCAATGTTGGTCTTCAGTTCCAGTACCGCCCACGATGCAAAGACATATTGGTTCGACCGTGGAGAGAGAAACTCGCTTGAGCATCGCATCCAAGGCTCTCATGCGCAAGAAATGCGATTAAAACAAGATTTTCAGTCCAACTTCGAGCAACTCTATAATTTTCTTACTACCATTCGGGGAATGGATCCGAATTACGAGTTAGGCCCTATCGACTTTACTACGCGGCGCGTAGCCCGCTCAATTTATGGCTACGAAGTGCTTCCTCACAGTGGCGTTCAAGGCGAGATCACGGCAGCCGAAATTCATCCCCGACTGGAAGGACCGGAGGCGGGGAGTGATTCGGCGAAGCCCCCGGAGGATGGAAGGCCCAGCTCGGAGGAGCGAGTAAACGATGAACAGAGCAGCCCGGGTAATGTGGGTAACGACGACCGTGCAGCCGAGGATTCAGATCGCGGCCAGTTTCCGATTGATGAGCGCGTGAGGACAGCAGAAAGAGAGGTGCTTCCATGAGTGAGTCCTATCAACGAAGAAAAGTAATCAGTGTGTCCAACGCCGTTCTTCCCATGGCGGCCTGCGGGGCAATCCTTGCGGCGACAGCGCTCGCCGGTGTTGTGGGCTCGTTGTCAAAGAAAGCAGCGGAGGTTTATCGAAAAAACGTTACCCCGCCGTCGCCTGAACAGCGAAAGATCGTCTGTTCCAAAGTCTCCCTTCAGTGCGCGAATCCTTCGCTGAAGACAGGTGGTGTCGTTTTATCCGCGACAGAAGCTCTGAAGGTTTCCACCCTTGTCGCTGTTTCATCGTCGCCGTGCCTGATCGAGCGGAGCCCGAAGGTAACCAAAACGATGGAAGCGTTGTGTACGGCGAAAAACCTTTCCGACGCGAAGATCGCCCAAAACGCGCTTTTCAAGGAATTGGAATCAGGTCATCGGAAGGTTTTTGTCAAGAGCTTGTCGCTGGTCTGCGCAAATGCCGCGATCAAGGCCGGTTTCCCGACCGTGCGGGAAAACATCGCGAACGGCATGACGCGCATCGTGGCGACCGACCGCCTGGGGCGGGCTCTGGTTACGGAGATCGAGAGCGAAGACCATCAGGAACCGAACATTATAACCGAGGTTGTCGGCATCAGCGACGGCTCGTGCCGGAAAATTATCGACACCTTCGATCAATACTTGGAGGAGCACGGTGTGAAATCCGCCCCGCCGAAAAGAAAGTTTACCGGTGGCGTTTGCGATACGGCGGCGGCTCTGGAATACATCCGTAACAAATTCGCGAAACAGAAGCCGGGCGCAATAACAGGCTCCGCAAATTTCAGCGGCGAGCGACGCATCCAGCGGTTGAACCAGAGAAAGCAAGTCAAACAGACTCTATAATTCAGGAGGATACCACATGCAGCCGATCCATCAGATTTTCAAGGCATACGAAGAAGGCTATCGAGCAATCCGTCTGACCGGCCGGTCTCTTTACGATCTCGTTGTCGATGAG
Organism: Deltaproteobacteria bacterium; assembly: GCA_016930775.1. Lineage (GTDB taxonomy): Bacteria > Desulfobacterota > Syntrophia > Syntrophales > UBA2210 > JAFGGB01. The sequence goes on along the minus strand of JAFGGB010000015.1, from coordinate 1,012 downwards.
GGAAGGCTTCGCCCGCTGATTGAAGCATTGCGTTGCTCCTGTATGGCGTCATACGGCATGCATCTTGTCGGTTACTCGCTCGCGGGCGGGCTCGACTGGGATGCCGCCTCGATATCGGATGAAAACGACAGGAGGAAAGTCGAGAAGATCCTGAAGTCGCATCGTCTCCTTGAAATTCCCCAGGATCAGAACGAAGTGGTTCGCGTGATCCGCGGCATCTCGTCGCTTTCCAGAACGCCCGTGGAGGAAACCAAATGGTCCGACGGCCGCGGCATTCGGTTCGTCTTTCTGTTTGAATTCACCGAGCACCTCATGCCCGGTTCGCTGACCAATGGCACCCAGACCGATCAGCAGTTGGTCGCAATCGAACTCGCCCATCTGACGGCCAACAGCCTTGCCCTCAGATCGAGCGGGCACCTGGTGGTCTTCCACGGGCGTGACGGACTCGTGGACGACCTGGTGTGCGGCTCGCTGCACGCGGTGCGGCTCGCGCAACCGGACGCGGATGAGAAAAAGGAGCTCCTGACCGTTGCCTCATCGCTCTATTCCAAGGCCGGCTTCGAGGATGGACTGACCCCGGAGGCCGTATGCCATCTGACGACCAACACGCCGAATCGGGGGATCGAAACCCTTCTTCGGGCGTCTCATTACAGCGGCAGAAAACTCACCGGCAAGGAATTGTCCGAACAAAAAAACCGCGATGTGGAAATCCTCAGCGAGAACACCCTCGCCGTGCTCGATACGTCGCGGGTGGACAGCCTCAGCCTGAAAGGGTTGAATATCCGGCAACCGAAATCGATTTTGGAGAGTTATGCCCGCGCCTTGATGATCGGCGACGCATCCATGCCGGCCAATGTGCTGCTGGTCGGTCCTCCAGGCACGGGAAAAACCGATCTTGCGCTTGTCACGGCGATCAAGGCCAAAGCGGCGGCGTATCAGATGCACAGTCCGAAGGGGGGTATTGTCGGTGAGACGGAGAGAAAGGCCCGTTTGCAACAGACCGTCCTGAGGG
>JAFGGB010000098.1 GCA_016930775.1 Deltaproteobacteria bacterium | reverse complement strand
TTTTGCGAGACCTTTCGTCACTTTAGGCCAAGGCGTATCGATGAAATGATTGCTCAGTCCATGAAATCCCCGAGTGACCTCTTTAAGGACGTCATCTCTATTGGAATATGAAAAAAGACTTTCCGCCGATCCGAGAATAACTGTGAAATCGTTATACTGATTGAGTCTTCTGCGAAGGTCCTTTACGAAAGCATCGGGCGCACGAGAGCCCGTGAGATAGTCCGCAACAATCAGTCCTCGCGACCGTTGTCCCTCCCGTTTCGTCAGGGGATCACGGAAATTCGTTATCGCGGCGAACCGTCCTTCCTTCGTAACGCCGAACCAGGCGCCCCCGCCTCTGAGGTCCTTCCCCGCCAAGATTGAAGGATTCTCCGGCCAGTATCCGGCAGGAAGGGATGGGCGGTCGTAAAATTCATCCCTGTTAGCCGCTACAACAAGAGGATAGCGGGCATTGACATGGAATGCCATCAAGATAAGACACACGGACCCTGTCCTCCCTCCTTAATGCCGTTTGATGGAATGAGAGCGCGATCTCCTCTTGATCAGGAAATCCCCGGATCGTTGAGATCATTGGGGCGAAAGTGCATCCGGCACGGGGAAAACCGCCGATTCACCACAGCCAGGAAATAGACTGTTCCGCCCCTCCTGTCAACCGCTCGCCTATGACTGCGACAGTGGTTCCCAATAAACGGAACCTGTCCCGGCCTCAAGAACTATGCTATTCTTATATAAAGTGAGATTTCCCTACAGAACGAAGGGGTGCAAGGTGATCTGCACGGCAACCGCAATGATCGCCGATCTCGTAATCGCAATCCATTTTTTATGGATCATCTTCATCATCGCGGGGTTCCCTCTTTTCCTCTGTCTCAATGCCGGCCGATGGCGCGTTATTCACGCCCTTTCCCTCGCAGCCATGGTTGTCATGCAATTGACGGGCGCGGCCTGTCCATTGACTTATCTTGAGGCTTATCTCAAGCGGCGAGCCGGTTATGGTGGAATCCTTGACGAATCCTTTATCATGCGCCATCTTGAAGATGTCATCTACGTGAACGAAAATACTTTCCACATGGTCGCAATTCTTACGTTCCTCTATCTTCTTGCAGTTGCCCTCTCCTTCCGCCTGCGGCCGCTGAAAGGAAGAAAACGCTGATGGCCCCTGCCTTAACAGCCCCTGCGGTGATCGCCCTTGGCATTTCACACATCATCACCCAAATCACCGTAGCCCGCGAGGCCATCAATGTTCAGTCTGGCAATGAGCTTGTCCTTGGCGTCGTCATCGCCTTGTGGTTCCTTCTCTCGGGACTCGGAGCCCGCCTCGGCGCTGCCGTGAAGAGTGCAACTCTGCAACTGCGCCTCTTCCGAAGCTCTCTGATAATAGCAGCCCTTCTACCCATCCTGCAGATTCTATCAATCCGGCTTCTCAGGAACGTTTTTTTTCTTCCGGGCGAGATCCCCGGCCTTCTGCCCACAACCCTTTTCCTGGGATTGATCATGACGCCTTATTGCCTTGTTACGGGCGCCGCGCTGGCAGCGGTCTGCGGCCTCACGAAGCCGGGCCGTCGTCAAGAAGACTCCATCGGTCGCGTCTACTTTCTGGACAACCTGGGAGATATTCTTGGAGGGCTTCTCTTTACTTTTTTACTCGTCCGCTGGTTTTCCACCCTTACAGTCCTTCTCTTTCCGGCGCTCCTCCTGATTGGTCTTCATATCCTCATGCGGCGCAGAACGACGGACAGCCGGGCCTCACGCTACGGCCCGGGACTGACTGCCGCACTGCTGGTTGTTTCGTCCCTCATTGTCCTCCCTCTTGACGATATCAGCCTGCGTCAACTGTATCCCTCCCAGAAACTTCTCGGTCATGCCGAGTCGCCTTACGGCCGAATCGTCGTAACGGAACTCGCCAGCCAGATATCCTTCTTCGAAAACGGAGCTCATCTCTTTTCCATTCCCGATATTTATGCCAGCGAGGAAATTGTTCACTTTGCCATGGGCCAGCGGGAGGCAATGGACAGCGTCCTTATCGTTTCCGGCGGCGTTGCCGGCGTGATAGACGAAATCGTGAAGTACCGGCCCTCTCGGATCGATTACGTCGAGCTCGACCCGGGCTTGATCAAGATGTCGCGCGTGCATGCACAAGCAGCCTTCCCATCGACTCTTTCAATCCATATTGCGGATGGACGGCGCTTCCTCAGCGAAACAAGCGCGATGTACGATGCAGTGCTCGTTGGCGTTGGCGATCCCCGAACTCTTCAGCTCAACCGTTTTTATACTGTTGAATTTTTCAGAGAGGTCTCTTCTCATCTCATGGCTGGCGGCATCCTCGCCTTCGCCGTCGCCGGATCTGCCAATTATATCAGCGACGAGCAGGCAGAGCTGTTGGCAACTCTTGAAAAAACGGTCCGGCAGGTCTTTTCCTGCGTGTTGATCGTTCCGGGAGAACGCCAAATATTTTTAGCCTCCAACGGTCCCCTGACATTAGATGTTCTCCCGCGTCTTCACAAGCTCGGCATTCCGACGGTTTTTATGAACGAGCATTACGTGCCGGACAGGCTCTCGGAAACCCGGCTGGCCTCCCTGGCCGACCGAACAAATCGGCAGGCTTCGATCAACAGAGATTTTCACCCGGCGGCCTATATGCTTTCCCTCGCCGTTTGGCTGTCGATGTTCCGGGAGCATTACCGGTATCCGCTGCTTTTGGCGGCTTTCCTGATCGTTCTCTGTTTCGCCAGGCTTGACATTGCGGGAAAAACTATTTTTTCAACAGGCGTAGTCGCCTCATCCGTCGAGGTGACAATCCTGCTCCTCTATCAGATTGTCAACGGAAGCGTCTATAGCGGCATCGGCATGATCATAGCGTCATTCATGATCGGTCTCGCCGGGGGGAGTTTCGCAGCCGTCAGGATCAAGAAGTGCGCTCGAAACATGTTGATAAGCCTGGAAGCGGGAATAATCCTCTATCTTTTGATTGTTTGTCTCATTCTTAACAGCGGAGGCAAATATTTGAACGCATTCACAATTGCTATTCTGACAACCAGCATCGGATTTCTCGCAGGCGCGGAATTCCCCGTCGCCGGGCGATCTGTCGACAGGCCGTCTTATGAAACGGCGGGACTTCTTTATGCGGCGGATTTTACAGGCGCCGCAGCGGGCGCCTTCCTGTCGGCTGTTTTTCTCATTCCGTTCATCGGCATTCTTCGGACTCTCCTTCTCCTTTTCCTGGGAAAATTTTTAATTTTGGCCTTCATTATAAGTAGAAAAAAGGAATTTATAGAATGATATGAAAAGATATCTAGGCATCAGCAGTTATTCTGCGGCATGGATGACGCGGAGGGACGTCCTCAGGGCGGGCGCAGCAGGATGCCTCATGTTTACGCCCCTTGAGAGAGCTGCCGCCCAGATCTTTCAAGTGAATAAAAACGAAAAATCAGTCTCAAACAACGACGCGCCGAAGACCCTCTGGAAGTGGTCGAAAGAAGTCTACTTCAAGCGCCGGCTCAGCAGGGACGTCGTCCAGTGTCTCACCTGTCCCAACCAGTGCGTTCTTCCACCGGAAGCCAGAAGCCGCTGCGGATCTCATGTGAACAAGGGCGGCAGACTGTACACTCTCTCATACGGCAATCCCTGTGCCGTTCACATCGACCCTGTGGAAAAAAAGCCGCTCTATCACTTCTATCCCGGTTCCTCCACTCTCTCCGTAGCCACAACGGGATGCAGCTTCAATTGCCTCAATTGTCAGAACTGGGAAATTTCCCAGGCAAAGCCGGAAGAGGTTCGATTTCAAGACCTATCTCCGAATGAGGCCGCAGAGGATGCCTTGAAGGAACATTGCAGGGCTCTCGCGTACACCTATACAGAAGCAACGACATTTTACGAATACATGATTGATACAGCCGAAATCGCCCGGACCAGAGGAATAAAGAACGTCTGGATCACCAACGGCTATATCAACAAGGAACCGCTGGATCGGTTGGCAAACCTTCTGGACGGGGCAAATGTGGATCTTAAAAGTTTTTCGGAATCAACCTACGCACGACTCAACGCCGGACGACTGGCGCCGGTGCTGGAAACGTTGACGACTCTCAAAAAACGGGGCGTGTGGATTGAAATTACCCTCCTCATGATACCCTCACACACCGACAGCATCGATATGGTAACTGACATATCCGCATGGATACTCGACAACCTGGGACCGGACGTGCCTCTCCATATTTCAAGGTTTTATCCCCGATATAAACTCACCCGTCTCCCTCCAACGCCAATCAACCTGCTGCGTGAGGCCAGATCTGCGGCGATGAACAGGGGCATCCGATACGTCTATATCGGAAACATCCCCCCCGATGAGGCCAGCCACACATACTGTCCTTCCTGCAAGGCCAGGATCATCGAGAGGACTGGATATACTGTTGCAAACTTCCATATAGAAGGCAATCGCTGCATTCACTGCCGGTTCCCCATTGCCGGTTGCTGGAAATAAGTCAGCAATGACATGAGAATGACGCCGCACGCATTTTATCCTTGACAATATCGGAGCGACTATGTAGGAAATAGACACAACACAAAAACGATTTGAAGGAATTATTTCAGCATGTCTTTCAAGGAGCTCCTGGCCCGCAAGCAAAAGGATCTGACTCTAGCTCAGCGAACTGTCATGAAGCATATTATGGAGCATTATGACGAGGCTATTTTTCTTACTGCCTCAGCGCTTGCCCGCAGGGCTGACGTCAGCGAAGCAACGGTAGTGCGCTTGGCGCAGAGTCTCGGTCTGAAAGGCTACCCTGAAATGCAGCAGATGCTCCGGGAAGACTTGCAGAACCGCCTTTCAACTACGGCGCGCCTCGAACAGACTGTACAGCGTGTCACTGATGAAAAAGACGTTCTCTTGAAAGTTCTTCAAGAGGACATTCAGAACCTGTCCCTCACCTTGCAAAACATGCCCGTCGAGATGTTTCAGGTAGCCGTCGGGCAGATTATGAAAGCCCGCAACATATACGTGATCGGCCTCCGGGGCGCTCATGCACCGGCCCTTATACTGGCGCTTTATCTCAGGTACTTGAAAAAAGCCTCTCGGCTGCTCGTCCCCGGGTATGGCGATGTCTGGAACACAATGCACGGCATAACTACGGACGATCTCCTCATCGGCATCAGCTTTCCCCGTTACTCACGGCTCACCATCGAAGTTGTCGAATACGCACACCGACAAGGCGCCATGGTGGGTTCCATTACAGACTCAGTGCTATCCCCCCTCGCCGAATACAGCGACTGGGTGCTGCCGGCCCACTGCAAACTCGATTCCTTTATCGAATCCTTCACTGCGTCGCTTAGCATTGCCAATGCACTAGTAACGGCAATAGGAATTCAACATCCCGAGGAAACCCTGAAAGCTCTCAGGGACAGGGAAGCTCTCTGGAAAGAAAAGGGCATCTACGTCATGGATGAGGAACACAAGAGGCGCAGACTTCCATGATCGATGATTTCGCGATCCACCATAGAATTAACAGCCGGTTTCGGTGCAGCCCGATGTGAATGCAAGTTTTCATTCTCCTTCGATTGCAAAACTGCGGTTCTTGCCCTCCGGGTTTCATCACCGACAATAATCCTTTGGAATGAAGCGAGTTGCTTTATTTAATCAGGACAATATGCCGGTGCGGCATGACGATTTGCAAAAGAAGAGCCCTACGGGGCGCACTTAATAACCACAATTTCACCAGCGAGAAAAAACAGAGGAGGGAAGTCATGAAACGATCTTTGTTTGTAGCGGCGATCCTTATGGTCGCACTGTCACTGCTCTTCGCAGGACCCGTCATGGCCAAGAAAACATTTCTTACTCTGGGATCGGGAAGTCCCGGCGGCGTGTACTACCCATTGGGTGGCGGGATGGCCGTCATTATTGAAAAGACTGTTCCCGAACTTCGGTGCGCTGCGGAGTCTACCGGCGCCTCCGTGGAGAACAGCCGCCTCGTGGGAGCGCAGGAAACAGACATGGGCATGGTCATGGGCAGCGTCGCCTACAAGGCCTCTCAAGGCTTGGCGCCTTTCGATAAAAAGGAATCTGTCGTGACCCTTTTCCAGATGTATCCAGCGCCCGAGCATATTGTAACAACCAAACAGTCGGGCATCAAAAGCATCGCCGACCTGAAGGGCAAGAAAGTGTCAATTGACGTCCCCGGGAGCGGCTGTCACGACATGGCCCGCGCAATCCTCTCCGAAGCGGGTTTCAACCTTGACAAGGACCTCACACTTGCGGGGCTCTCCCAGACCGAATCGGCACAGGCTTTAAAGGACGGCGTCGTTGACGCCTGTTTCTTTAATTTTGCCTACCCCGGCTCGGCCGTGATGGATCTTGCTGCGACCCGCGATATCGTTCTGGTGCCCGTAAGCGCTCAGCTCGCCGCCAAGGTTGTAAAGAAATATCCCTATTATTTGAAAGTTACCATTCCCAAGGGCGCTTATAGCGGCGTTGATTACGATGTTCTCTGCATCGGCGATTCTAATGTTCTCATTGCCAACAAAAACATGTCCGATGAAATCGCCTATAAGATAGTCAAGGCGATCTTCACAAATGTCAAGGACAGCAAATACGCCCTTGTCAACATCCATCCCATCGCCGAGCAGCTAACGCCTGCAAACGCAATCAACAGCCCTATTCCGATCCATCCTGGCGCCATGAAGTACTTCAAGGAAGTAACTAAATAAGAAGGGGAACAGGCAAACACCAATCGTTCCGGCGGGAGGCAACCCCTCCCGCCGGAAAGCCTTCTCGTGCATTATGACTCGCTGGCGCGTACAAGAAATTATTATTCTTACGGTCTTCTTGTGGGCTGTCGCAACCGTAACGACGGCTGCAATGGGAGGGGAGTTATTGCTCCAGGTGCTCAAGATGCCCGAGGAAAAGGTGCTGCTTTCTCTGCCAGTGCATTCGGGGGATCATTTTTACCTTGATTATACCCATTCATCGGACCACACACCAATTCACGACACATTCGTGATCGAAGAAGGTGGAACCATTATTCTCTTGCAGGAAGAGTTCGACTGGTATGGCGCGGGACTTGAATTCCACCCTGGAGCAAAGGCTTCAATATCGTTGGAAGGCAAACGGACGCGAGTGACCATGCACCGGCCCTTTCCAAACTTCCTCTTGCGGGTTGGCCGCGTTGCCGGTCATCGGATTACCTGCAATGATCGAGTTGTGCCGCTTCAGTCGATAGCCAATGGAGGAGACCTGGTATTGATCCGTACTGTAGATTCGAAAGGAGTTCTCCATGATTGAACGCGAAAAAACAATTATCCTGGAAGGAAAAACTCCGGAAGCTGAATCGTTGGATGAAACGGCGAGAAGAGCTCAGGAAATTCTCGAACGTTTTGAACGTAAACGTTCCTTCACGGGATTGCCGGGTCTTGTTATCAGCATTATCGCCGTTCTTTCTTCCATATATCATCTTTACTATGCTTACTGGCATCCTTTTTTCGCCCTCGATCACAGGGCGTTTCACTGGCTTTTCATGTCATGCTTCGCCTTTGCCCTCTATCCTTTTTCTAAAAAAAGATCTCCTTGGAACCGAATGACCGTCATCGACGGCGCCCTTCTGATTGTCACGGCCGCCATTTGCCTGTGGATATTTATTTATTCCACCCCTATTCTCAATCGTTCGGGCTCGTACCAGCCCATCGACGTGATCCTGGGAACAGCAATGGTCCTGTTGGTTCTCGAAGCTTCGCGTCGGACCACCGGCATCGCTGTGCCTCTGATTGCGGTTATTTTTATCTGTTACACTATTTTCGGCCCCTATCTGCCGGACATCATTGCCCACAAGGCATACAGTATAAAAAGAATCTCTACCTATCTTTCCCTCTCAACGGACGGCATTTTCGGCGTTCCCATGGGAGTTTCCGCCAACTTTATTCTTCTTTTTATTCTCTACGGCGCCCTTCTCAGGAAAACCGGCGCCGGCGAGTTTTTCACCGACATCGCCTTTGCGCTGACGGGATGGAGCCGGGGAGGTCCCGCAAAGGCAGCAGTTGTCTCCAGCACGTTCTTCGGCATGATATCGGGGAGCTCTGTAGCCAACACGGTGACGACGGGATCATTCACAATTCCTTTGATGAAGCGAACGGGATATCCGCCTCACTTCGCCGCCGGCGTCGAGGCTTCGGCCTCCACAATGGGACAGATCATGCCTCCCATTATGGGTGCGGCAGCCTTCATCATGGCAGAATTTTTGTCTATACCCTATTTCAAGGTCTGCGTCGCCGCAGCGATTCCCGCACTCCTTGCCTTCTTTGCCACATTTATGCAGGTTCACTTTCGAGCCGTCTCCCTTGGTCTGAGCGGCATGTCTCGTCAAGAACTGCCCAAAATAGGGGAAGCCTTCAAAAAAGGCTGGCATCACATATTTTCGATATTTATTCTCATCTATTTTCTAATGAACAATTTTTCACCGGAGCGCGCAGTTTTTTGGGCCATCTTCGCCACAATTGTCTCCTCCTTCGCAATGGCAGTGGTTAGAAAAGAACCCTTAAAGATCTTTGGAAAAACAGTCCTCGACGGGCTCATCGAGGGATCCCTCGGCGCCGTCGAAGTCGCCGCAGCCTGCGGCGCAGCGGGCATTATCATCGGATGCATCACCATGTCGGGATTGGGCATCATGTTTTCGTCATTCATCGTGGACGCATCCATGGGCAAGCTTTACCTGGCCCTGCCGTTCACGATGGTCGCATGTATTTTTCTCGGCATGGGCGTTCCAACGACGGCCCAGTATGTTATCATTTCGTCTCTGGTGGCGCCTGCCCTCACCCAGATGGGGGTTGTTCCCATCGCCGCCCACCTTTTCATTCTCTATTTCGGCACCAGAGCCGACATCACTCCCCCTGTTGCACTGGCAGCCTATGCAGGCGCCGGCATTGCCCGATCGGATCCATGGAAAACGGGCATCAGCGCTTTTCAACTCGGCATCGCGGGATTTATCATTCCCTTTATGTTTGTCTATGCGCCGTCACTGCTGTTCATAGGGGAGCCCTGGAGGATAATTCTCACTTTTATTACGGCAGTATTCGGCGTTGTTTGCCTTGCTGCAGCCGTCCAGCGATGCATGCTTGTCAAGGCCGCCTGGTATGAAATCATCCTGCTGTACGTGACTGCCTTCTTAATGATCAAGCCGGGATGGAAAACTGATCTGACGGGCTTCGTCCTTTTCATTCTTGTCGTCGGACTTCAGTGGATGAGAAAGAACAGACAAACGACACATGATGCCGGGGCAGCAGCATAGCATACGCAGCGCATGTCGTGAGCAGCCCTGTTTCAGCAATGAGTGTAAACTTGATTGAAGGACATAATACTACACAAGGAGGTCTTGCAATGACCACGCCAAAGACAAACAATGACCATGTTTTTTACCGGAATCCGACAAAATTCTACCCCACTGCCGCAAGGGGGGAGGGAATCTACATTTACGACATCGACGGCAAGGAATACATCGACGGCTCGGGGGGGGCTGTCGTTGTGAATATTGGACACAACGTGAAGGAAGTGCAAGAGGCAATGATGAAACAGGCTTCCATGATATCCTTCACCCACGGCACTCACTTTACCACGCAGGCGGCCATAGAGCTTGCAGACAAAATAATTGCCATATCGCCTCCGGGCCTGACCAGAGTCTATTTCTGTTCAACGGGATCGGAAGCCGTTGAAACGGCCGTGAAAATGGCTCGTCAATACCAGGTTGATCGCGGGGTCCCGTCAAAATTCAAGGTGATATCACGGTGGGCAAGTTTTCACGGCAATTCTCTGGGATCCCTTGCCTTGGGAGGACACACGGGCCGGCGCAAATACTATCAACCTTTGATTCTTCATACGCCTCATATTGTTCCCTGTTACTGCTATCGCTGCCCCTTGAATCTGAAACCGGAGAACTGCCAATGCGAATGCGCCGATGAACTGGAGAAAGCCATCCTCTACGAAGGACCGGATTCCGTGTCGGCCTTCATCGCCGAACCGGTTGTGGGCGCGACGGCCGGCGTCCTGGTTCCTAAAGACGGATACTTTCAGAAGATTCGTTCGATCTGCGACAAGTACGATGTGCTCCTCATATCCGACGAAGTCATGACGGGCGTTGGCAGAACGGGCAAATATTTCGCCATCGAGCACTGGAATGTGGCGCCTGACATGATCGTTGCGGCAAAGGGCCTTGCTGGCGGCTACTCTCCGATCAACTGCGTCATCGCCACTGAGGAAATCCACCGGGTCATCAAAGAAAAGAACGGAGCTTTCGTCCACGGCCACACCTACAGTCAGAATCCCTGTTCCTGCGCAGTTTCCAAAGCCGTGCTTGACTACATCGACACGCACGGGCTCGTGGAAAAAAGCGCCCGCATGGGAAGGTATCTCCTGGAAAAGATGCAAACGCTCAACCGACACAGGATAGTCGGAGACATCCGCGGCCTCGGACTTTTCGCTGGAGTGGAACTCGTAAAAGATAAAAAAACGAAAGAACCCTTCGATCCAAAAATGAAAGTTAACATTCTCATTGGCAATCGCGCTTTCCAGAAGGGCCTCATATCCTATCCCGGCGGCGGCGGCGCCGATGGCGTGAATGGCGACCATATAGTCCTGGGGCCTCCCTTCATAATCACGGAGAGGGAAACTGACAAACTCGTCGGAATTCTCGATGAATCCATAGCCGAGATTCAGGAGGAAAAGAAGCTGTAATTTCTTATGGATGATTTCTGCGAGCCCTTCGTTGCACTCCCTGTCGCAGTGGGGCGGCCCCCGGGCCGCCCCACTGATTTTCTCATCGACGTTCCGAGGAACTGACCATGAATCCGGCGTCACGAATACTGACGGTCTTCCTGCTTTCGTACATCGCAATCTATGGAACCGCTCACTTCTACCTCTTCATGAAGATCGCAAAGACCTATTCACCGGTTTTTCTTATCAGGATTTCCGTTGCGGCGTTCATGGCGCTGATGATAGCCGCGCCGATTATCTCACGACTGCTAGAGGGACAGGGACAGCTGGCCGTCGCCCGGATCATTGCATACGGAGGCTACCTTTGGATGGGCGTCGTCTTTCTGTTCGTATCGGCATCGATTCTTCTCGATTGGCTGAGGGGAATTCTATGGCTCGTATCCAGACTAACAGGAACAATCTTGCCGCACAATGCACGAGGTATGACAACCTTTCTTCTGCCTTTCATCGCCGCAGTCGCCATGGCAGTCTACGGCTTTGCAGAAGCGCGGAATGTCGGCATCACAAGGCTCACTATCGAAACGGACAAACTCCCGTCGGGCGATAGGAAAATACGCTTGATCCAGATTTCCGACATTCATCTCGGCCTCATGAACGGCCCGGCCCGGCTTCGGGAGATATTGAATCTTGTGAAGAACGAGAGTCCGGACATTATCGTTGCCACAGGCGATCTCATCGATGGAGATATCTGTAATATGAACGAGGTGTCTTCGCTCTTGAATGAATTTGAAGCTCCTCTCGGCAAGTTCGCCGTTACCGGCAATCACGAATTCTATGCCGGACTGGATAGAGCGCTCCAATGTCTTGGCGACGGCGGCTTCACGGTCTTACGGAACAGGAGCTTTCCTGTCAATGATTTCCTGACGCTCGTTGGCATCGACGATCCCGCAGGCAGACGATTCAACTACGACAGCACACCCGCAGAGGATGATCTTCTTCCAAAGAACCCGGCAGATGCCTTTACGGTGTTGCTCAAGCATCGCCCCTCGGTGGAATCCTCGTCCCTAGGAAGATTCGACCTCCAGCTCTCAGGCCACACTCACCGGGGTCAAATTTTCCCCTTTGCTCTCTTTACAAGATTGGCATATCCCTTTAACAGCGGCTACTTCTCATTGGATGGAGGCACATCCCGTCTCTATGTCAGCAGAGGCGCGGGAACCTGGGGACCGCCGATCCGTTTTCTGTCGCCTCCGGAGATCACCGTTATCGATGTCGTTCGTTCATCATGAGCATGCGTCCGAAAGGAAAAAATGTTTTTTATGATTGCAGGTGTTTTCACGAATCGGGTAATTATAAGTAGTAGTATAAAAAAGAAAGGAGTACTACATGAAAGATCTTTCTAACAAAGTTGTCATTACTGCGGCACTGACAGGAAGCCGCATGCAGCGGGACGTAGCTCCCCACATTCCACTCACGCCGGAGGAAATAACGCAGTCTGCCATCGAGTGCTGGGAAGCCGGGGCATCGGTAGTTCACATTCATGTCCGCGATCCCAAAACGCTCATGGGTTCACCCGACCTGGAATTGTACCGCCAGGTCGTTGAACCTCTTCGGTCGAAAACCGACCTTATCCTCTGCCTGACAACCAGCGGCGTCCCAGGATTAAATCTGCCGACAGAGGAACGCCTGGCGTGCCTTGCCCTTCGCCCGGAGCTCGCTTCTTTCGATGCCGGTTCTATCAATCTGGGCAACAAACCGTTCATAAACTCGGTGGAATTCCTCGATGAAGCAGCGAAGCTCATGCGTGATTATGGAGTTAAACCGGAAATAGAGATCTTCGATTTAGGAATGATAATTCACAGCCTGAAGATGAGGGACCAGGGCAAGCTGGATGAACCGCTGCATTTTCAATTCGTTCTCGGTTCACCGGCAGGCGCTCCGACGACCTTGAGGGCTTTTCTCCACTTTCTCGATCATACGCCTCCCAATGCCACCTGGTCGAACATCGGCATCGGCGCCAGACAGATGGACATGGTAATGGCAGCCCTCATCATGGGAGGACATTTTCGGGTAGGCATGGAAGACGCCATATACCTGAAAAAGGGCGTTCTGGCAAAATCGAACGCGGAATTGGTCGAAAGGTACCTCCCTCTTGTTCGGGACTACGGCCGCGAACCGGCAAAGCCCGAAGAGGCGCGGAAGATTCTGGGGCTTCGGAAGTATGGAAAATGATCGGATGAGGAAACTTATTCCTTGAATCCGTATTTCTTCATCTTGTAGCGGAGCGTCCGTTCGGTAGTTCCAAGGAGGTCCGCCGCCCTCGACTGGTTGTAGTGGGCCTCCTTGAGGGCTTGTTCTATTAGTTCCCGCTCCAGCGAAGCCACGGAGTCCTTCATCGTGGCCCCCTCGCTTTTGAATCCCTCAGCATGGATCAACGAGTCCTGAAAGGGCAGATCCCTGACGGAAATGATGGGATCCCGGGCGATCACGACGGCTCTCTCAATGATGTTTTCCAATTCCCGCACGTTGCCGGGATAATCGTATTTAAGAAGCATGTCCATGGCTTCGCTGCTTAATCCATTGATGCCCTTGCTGTTCTCCGCTGCAAATTTGCCGAGGAAATGTTTTACAAGCGGTGCAATGTCCTCTTTTCGCTCCCTGAGCGGAGGAATTCTCATGACCACGACATTAAGGCGATAATAGAGATCGTCTCTGAAGCGGCCTTCTCTTACAACCTCTGCAAGATTCTTGTTGGTGGCGCTGATGATCCGTATGTCGGAATGAATTGTCTGGTTTCCACCGAGGCGTTGAAACTCTCTTTCCTGAAGAAACCTGAGAAGTTTCACCTGAACGGACTGTGACAGCTCGCCGATTTCATCAAGGAAAAGAGTTCCTCCGTCGGCTTCTTCGAAACGGCCGATCCGCCGCGCTACAGCGCCGGTAAAGGAACCCTTTTCATGGCCGAAAAGTTCGCTCTCCAAAAGCGTTTCAGGCAGGGCGCTGCAGTTCACTATTATCATGGTTTTTTTCGACCGGGGACTCATGGAATGAATCAAGCGCGCGAACAGTTCTTTTCCCGTACCGCTCTCTCCCTCGAGTAAAACCGTTGTTCTGCTTACCGCAATGCGGGCGGCCATATTTAAGAGTTGCTGCATCGCCGGATTGGCGTAGATAATTTGCTCGGTCGTCACGCCCCGTTCACTGAGCTCAGCGCGGAGTATCTCGTTTTCCTTGATGAGCGTTCTGCGCTCGCTTATACGGTTGATGAGCATCAGCAACTCATCAAGATCGATGGGTTTCGTAATGTAATCGACAGCGCCCCCTTTCATGGCGTCTACTGCCGTTTCGATCGTGCCGTAGGCGGTCATCATGACAACGTCGATCTCGGGATTGATTTTTTTTACTTCTTCCAATACCTCCAAGCCGCTCATTCCCGGCATCTTAAAATCCACAAGGAGAAGATCGAAATGTCCTTTTTTAACCTGGGTTATGGCCTGCTCGCCGTTCTCCGCCTCGGCAATGTCATGGCCTTCATTGGAAAGGAAATCCCGCAGCATTTCACGTTGCGTCTGCCCGTCTTCAACGATGAGTATATTGATCCGTTTCATAACAAAATTACTTCTGACCTCCCACCGGCAGAACGATGTCAAATGTAGTTCCCCCACCCTGAACGCTAGTTACGTGTATCTCTCCCCGGTGGCCGCTCACGATCTCATGAGCCAGCGGCAGGCCCAGCCCGAGGCCTTTTTCCTTGGTTGTGTACTCGGGACTGAATATCTTATTAATCTCCCTTTTCGTTAGACCGGAACCGCTGTCGCTTATCTTGATGCTGACCTGATCTCGATTCTCGGCATCGACTGAAACGGTGATCCGTCCCTCTCCTGAAATTGATTCCATGGCGTTTTTCAGAATATTGAGAATGGCCTGCTTCATCTTATCAACGTCCATGGGCACGATGATGCCGGCGCCGTTGAATCGCGTATCGATGGAGATCCCCCGGGAAACTGCTTCCTCGCGAATAAGCTCGACAATCTTTTCCATTACATCTATGAGGTTCTGATCGTGCAGTTCAAGTTTCCTGCTCTTAAAAAATGTAATAAACTCCTCGATGATGCCGTTGAGCCGACGTATTTCGTCACGGATGATTCCCGTGATTCGCTGGAACTCCCGCGCCTTGGTTTCTTCGTCTTTAGGTGCGTACTCCCGCTGAAGGCGCTGGCTTGCCATACTGATGGCATTCAAGGGATTTCGTATCTCATGAGCCACTCCAGCGGCAAGCTGGCCCAGCGCCGAGAAACGTTCCGCTCGTTCCAGCTTCTTCGTCATCTCCTCCATCCGATTCAAATGACGGTTCTGATTCTGATAGAGAAACAATATGGAGAGAACGCCGATGACAACGACGAGAAGCATCATGATAAACATGCGATTCTTGTTTTCATAGAGTATTCTGTCAGCCGTTTCCCGTTCAAGACCGAGCCGAGCATACGCGACGATGCTGCCATCAAGGTGTATGGGCGCCATTACTTCCAGCAATCGAAGTTCGCCGATCGTTATCTTGCGGTTCAGTCCTGCCGTTTTCCCTGAAACTACCGCATCGACGAATCCTCTTTCTTCCTGAACGGCACGGGGAATCTCGCCGGCCAGCGCGAGGGTTTGATGATCTAGATCGTGAACGGTGAGATACTTCAGGCCATGACCCCACCCCACTTCCTCTATTGTTTTCTTAACGGCAATTTTAGTGCTCCAGTATCGGAGCCCCTTATTGTCCAAGGCGATCACGACGGTGCCGCTCCCGTCCTTCCGTCGCAGAGCTATGTACCCGATCTCATCGAGTTTGCCGATCTTCTTGAACAGATCGATGAACATGCCCTTATCGTCGGAATGAGGAGCTCGAGAGTCGACCGGGGTGTCTTCAAGAAAATCCCTTGTACGCAGGACAACCCGTTCATCCTGATCGAGGAGGGCGAGGAGCCATAATTTCCTCTGCTCGGCGACTTCCTTGAGGCTTTCTTCACTGACCGTTCCTGCCTGCCATGATTTATCAACTTCACGCCCTATGTCGACGAGAGCGTTTATGAGCAATTCCTGCGAAGAGGACGGGTCCTTGGTGATCGGAACGAAGGATTCGCCTTTATGATCCCTCCGGAGCGTCTGGTAAAGATAATTCAGATTTTCCTGCGAAACTTTTTCCACCGTCTTGATAACGTCGAGTCCCCGGTTCTCCAGGAAACCAACGAGGGCTTTATCAAGTCTCCCCTGATCCATAAGTCCCATAAAGAGAATCAGCGTAACGAAGACGACGGCTATCAACGCCACCGTCAAAGGCCGTATGTAGAGCGATGTCTTATTGATTTTACCTGTCATATATTCGCACCTGAAGCTTTTTCAATGCAACACCCACCGTGGAAAAGAAAGAACGAGCGGCCAGCGCCACAACACCTTTATATCATGATAGTTACTTCTCATTGTCGGCATTTTCCATCTTTCTATACCACGGCATAGTCTATTTTAGTAGAGAGATTTGGTTGCAGAACCTTGTCGTCGTTCGACAAAATTGTCGAAAAGAGAATTTGCCGTATCGATATATCTATTTGATATTAAATACTATATTTTGCAAGACCCTCCACGGTTCGACGTTTTTTACGTTTCTCTCTCCGCTCAACTGACACGGCTGCCAAGAACGATTGTTAATATAAACAAACACTTAAACCATTATATGGCGTCCTGGCACATCGATTGCATATAACAATGTCAAATACGTTAAAAGCCATGAATAACTTCCTCCTATTCTGGCGAAACCCTTGAAGCGTATTTGCGAAGATTTGTTGCAGATGATCGGTTGCTGACAGTCTCCGTCGGAGGGGTATCCAAGGATGCCCCTCCACCTCCTTTGAAAGCCCCCCAATAAATGCCAACAAGCTATTCATACGGACCTTTGTGCTTGTATCCAAGACTCCCATGGAGTACTCTCCTCAGGAGTAAAGCATCGCGTGGCGCCGTATTGAGCAATCCGAAATGAATGACTTAGAATTCTGCCGTTACTTTCTCTCCAAAGTATCCAGAACATTCGCTCTGAATATCGGCGTTCTCAGGGGCGATCTCTACCGCAGCATCCTCGTTGCCTACCTGCTCTGCCGAATTGTTGATACAATCGAAGACGACCCTTTGCTGGAGGCGCATTTTAAATCGCAAAAACTGTGCGAATATGCCTCGCTTTTTTCCCTCCCGGGAAGCGTTCGCGAGGCCGTTGAAAAATTTCTTGCCGACATCCCCCTGTCGAATGACTCCGATGAAATTGATCTCCTGAAAAACAGCAATCGGGTTTTTAATGAGCTTTTCAGGCTCCCACAGCGTCACAGAGCAATCATATCGAAACACGTGCAGGAAATGGCCCGGGGAATGGCCGATTTTCAGCGAAAGGGCTCTGAGCAGCAGGGCAATGCCTTCCTTAACGATCAGGACGAATTGGAGAGGTACTGTTATTACGTAGCCGGCACCGTGGGATTGATGATCACCTCTCTCGCGTCCGACGGGCCTCCCCCTTTTTCGGAATCCTTGCAAAGTCAACTGATTAAACGGAGCGTAGCCTTCGGTCTAGGCCTGCAGTTGACCAATATCGCCAAGGATTTTTACGGAGACCGCGAAAGGGGATGGTGCTATGTGCCGATCTCTTTTTTCACGGAGGCAGGCATCGATCCTCGAATTAACGGTTATATCGGCAATGAAGCGGCCTTCGTCGCCGTTTACCGTCGGCTCATCGGATTGGCTGTGTCATATCTTGATGAAGCTCTGCTCTATAGCCTTGATATTCCTCGCCGCTTCATCCGATTTCGGCTCTTCTGCCTGTGGCCGCTTTTTATGGCAGCGGCGTCCCTGGCAAAAGTGGCAAACAATCGCAATCTCTTCCTGGGTCATACCGTGAAAATCGGACGAGGCAAGGTTCGACGCATACTCCTGATCACCTCGGCCGCCGTCTTCTCCAACAGTCTTTTGAGTATTCTCTACCGGCGATTAAGGGCAACCATTGCGATATGAATCATGCGACGCCTTCGTAAAAGTCCGGATGCTGCCTTTCGCTGCATCCTTCGACCTTTTACACGTTCATCATCGTTCACCCCTCCTCATCGCGAGTCTTCCTGACAATAAAGGTTGCAAGCCCCTTGGCCACGAGTTCTCCGGCGCCGTTCCGAACGTCCACCTCGCCCAGAGCCGTCGTGGCGCCGCGGTGTACAATCCTGGCTGCCGCCTGCACTTCACCGCGCTCAAAGGACTTTATGAAATTCAGCTTTATTTCCGCCGTTACAAAAACCTCCCCGGGATCCAAAAGCCCTTTCAGGGCGAGTCCGATAGCCGAATCGGCAACAGAACAGATGGCCTCGCCGTGAACGATGCCAAGACTCTGCAGAAGTTTGTCCGAAAAGGGAAGTGCCACCACAGCCCAACCCTTCTTCATATCGAGAAGTCGCATCCCGAGAAGCGACCAGTACGGCGACAGATTGACACGCTCCATGACAGCCCGCTTCAGATCAGGATCTATTTCTTCAAAAGAAAGTTCAGCAGACACGTTAACCTCCCGTTCAATTTGCCGGAATATTACCAGAGTCGGATCTTCTGGCAAAAGAAAATCTCGTTTGTACAGTCATGTTTAGTGTTGCAATGGAACGTTCTTTTTTTTTATAGTAATATATCTCTACTATAATGGAGCGAACGCCATCGTAATGCTCCTCATCAACCCGCCTGTGACGAAACCCAGCGAGGCGCCGGCCGGCATCGCAAAATTGGCCGGAAGTCTTCGGCGGCATGGTTGTTCCTGCGACATTATCGATGCGAATGTCGAGGGACTCCTTGATCTCCTGGGACAATCCCCAGTGGTTGAGAACACATGGACGAAACGGGCTCTGCGCAACCGAGAAAGCAATCTGAAATATCTTAGACAGTGGCGCCTTTACGAAAACATCGACCGCTACAGGAGAACCGTGAAGGATCTCAATCGCCTTCTCGATGAACTCTCGCGTCCCTTCGACACCCATGTTAGCCTCGGCAACTTTCAGCACCATGCCCAGTCGCCGCTGCGAAGCGATGACCTCATCGATGCGGCGGATCACCCCGAAAAAAACCCCTTTAGCCCTTATTTTGAGAAGCGTCTCGCCGGCGCACTTGAGAAGACTACACCCGCATTCCTGGGTTTTTCGCTCAATTACCTGAGCCAGGCGTTGACGACCTTTGCCATGATCGGCATCGTACGTCGCCTTGTTCCGTCAGTTCCCGTTATCCTGGGCGGCGGTCTCGTCACGTCGTGGCTCAGCAACCCTCTGTGGTCGAACCCTTTCTCCGGTTATGTAGACAAACTGATCGCCGGGCCGGGCGAGGAGACCCTTGTTAATCTTGCCGGTCTGTCTTTGGATAACGATTTAATCTCCTCCGACTACACCGATTTCAAAACCGTAGAATACCTCTCTCCCGGTTTCATCCTTCCTTACAGCGCTTCTTGGGGTTGTTACTGGAACCGCTGCTCATTCTGCCCGGAGCGTGCGGAAGGAACTGTCTACGCTGCACGACCTGTCGATGAAATTGCCAGTGAACTTGAATCGTTGATCACCACAACGAAACCCTTTCTCGTACATTTTGTGGATAATGCCATGAGCCCCGCTCTCCTGAATTATCTGGCGACCGTACCATTGGGAGTTCCATGGTACGGCTTCGCACGAGTTACGGAAAAGCTCGCCGACGAAGGTTTTTGCATGGATCTGAAGCGATCGGGCTGCGTTATGCTCAAATTAGGCATTGAGTCCGGCGATCAAGGAGTGTTGGATGCTCTACAGAAGGGAATTAAACTTGCGACGGCATCGAATGCGCTGAAACAACTTCGAAAGGCAGGGATAGCCTCCTATGTTTATCTTCTTTTTGGGACACCGCCCGAGAGTTATGAAGAGGCGCGGCGGACCATGGAATTCGTCGTTGATCACCGCGACGATATAAGTTTTTTGAACGTCGCCATTTTCAACATGCCAGCCTATGGTCCCGACACCGCCTGGCTTCAAACCGATGAATTCTATCCGGGCGATCTTTCTCTCTACCGGCGGTTCAAACATCCCAAGGGTTGGGAACGGTCCCTCGTGCGGCAGTTCCTCGACCGTGAATTCAAACGCAATTCCGCCATAGCCGTTATACTCAACCGGGATCCTCCGATTTTCACATCGAACCATGCCCCCTTTTTCGCTCTGGCAACCCAAGGCTCTTTCAAGAGCGCCGCAGTCCCTTCGCAGGTCTGAAAAATACCAATGATCGGAAGGCGCAACTGTGGTAGAAGACCTTCAGTAAATTTCGAGGGGCGAAACAGTGACGGAAAAGGGATTAACCGAAAAGATAGCGCTCGTTGCGTCGATGATCGCGCGGGCCGAACGTATTGTTGTATTCACCGGCGCCGGCATCAGCACAGAATCAGGCATTCCCGATTTTAGAAGTCCCGGAGGAATTTGGACCCGTTTCGATCCTGACGATTTCACAATCCAGAAGTTCATAGCAAGCGATGAAACCAGGAGAAAACAGTGGAAAATCCTCGTTGAGGAGGGCCTGTTCAGAAACATCGAACCGAACAGGGCTCATCGTGCCATAGCGGAACTGGAGCAAATGGGCAGACTCGACTGCATCATCACGCAAAACATCGACGATCTTCATCAGAAAGCGGGGAGTTCCCAGGACCGGGTCTACGAGCTTCACGGCAACATGCAATGGGCCAAATGTCTCGATTGCAGCAGTCTCTTTGCAATGGAGGCGATCAGAGAACAGTTGCTGAACGGCAAGGAGATCCCTCTGTGCAAGCGGTGCCACGGAATGCTGAAACCTAATGTTGTCTTCTTTGGGGAGCAACTGCCTCTGAACACCATCGAAGCGGCAACATGCCATGCCGAATCCTGCGATCTCTTCATTGTCGTCGGTTCATCCCTTGCGGTCCAGCCCGCCTCGTTCATGCCGGGCTACGCAAAGGCCGCCGGGGCGTCGCTCGTGATCGTCAATATGAGCCCGACGCCATGCGACAGGCTTGCCGACGTGGTGATAACGGAAATGGCCGGCAAAATCATGCCGAGGATAGTGACAGAGACCAAGAAACTCCTGAAAAATCTCCCCTGCTGAATCCGGAAGGTTCGCCTCTCATCGGTCAACGCCGGGGTGGGGCAATCCCGCCGCTTCATAAAAATCGCCGATTACGGACAAAAACTCGCCGGGAAGCCGCGCTGCCGCTTCGATAAACACATCGTCGGGGACAGGTCCGGAAAAAGCCTCGGCTATTCCTCCGGCAATTGCAGCCAGAGTGTCGCTGTCGCCTCCGAGGGAAACGGCGTTTCTCACGGCGCCGATGAGTCCGTCACCCTCTAGAAAACTGATGATCGCCTCAGGAACTGTGCCCCGACAGGAAGCGTCAAAGCGATAGCTCGGCCTGATATCATCAAGTCGTCGATCAAGATCATAGCCGAAACGTCCTGCCAGTTCCTTTTTGATGTCCTCCTTCGCAGCGCCCGATCGGGCAAGGAAAACGGCCAGTGCGACAGATTGCGCCCCCTTGATTCCTTCGGGATGATTGTGGGTTATCTCGGCGCTTCTCCTCGCTTCGCGGAGCACTTCATCAACGGTGCCGAAGGCGAACCCGATAGGGCTCACTCTCATGGCCGAACCGTTTCCCCAGCTTGAATAGGGACGGGGATTGGGATCATGGAGCCAGTCATAAAAGCGGATGCCGTAACCAGCATTCGGATATTTTCTCCCGTAACTCCTTATAACGAGACCGTAATCCACCCCTTTGAGGATCGCCTCCGCTACGGCGACGGTGAGGACCGTGTCGTCGGTGTAGGTGGATTCGTTTGAGAAAAGAGGGAACTCTGTTGTTTTAACCGGTTGATGCTCGAAGACGGAACCAATGATGTCTCCCGATATTGCGCCAAGCATAGTTCAATCCTTTACAATCTCTTGCCGGACTCTTTACCGCCCGGAAGAGCAACAACGTATTGTCTTTCTCGTGCGGCTGCATCCCGTATGCATTCCTCTCGGCGGCGTTTCACCGGGATAAAGACCTCATAGCAGGCAAACATCCCAAAACTCTGCTGCAGCGACGATCGACAATGGACTGGAGCCATTGCGTCCCGACTGAAGCCTGCGATGCGGCAAGGCATTGAATTGCAGGGATATAGTCGCCGTGACGTTCTTTCGCCTTCAGAAGACTCCCGAGAAAAACGTCTCTTCCATCGCCGTCATCCCCGCCGGAACCGAGATCGGACAACATCTCCTTCACTTCGTCCCATTTGTCGCCAAGCTGTCTCTTCAGTTCCTCCATGCCGTGCTTCTCGTCACCGCCGGAAAGGTTCTCCGGTGCAAGGGCCAGAGATTCCAGACGGCCAACCCGTTCCTCGACGGCCATGTCAATTTTTTCCAGCGCTCCCCGGTACAGGGCTTCTTCATGACCGTCGCCGGCGAAAAAGATTCTTCGAGCGTGCCGGTACCATTCTCGCAAGGCTGTCAGATTGGCAATATAGATGACATTGTTGCAAACCCGTCGCCGGAGGTTCCCCATGAGCTCTCCCGTAAATTTTCGGACTATCCCGCGAGGCGTTCCCTCGACAATGAGCGATCCCCCCTTGGGACAATCGGAACGGAGGATCGTGCCGGCAGCGGCGACGGTCCCGTACCCGATCCTTAAGGGACCGACGATGCCGCCCTGACCGCCAAGAAAAATCGGCCGCTCCCGAAGCATGACGCCCCGAGGAACATCTCCTATCAAAGAGGGCGTAGCCTTGTCCTGATTGGGCGTGTAATTAAAATGAATATACGAGCTTCCCACCTCGCTGTGATTTTTCCGGCTGTTCCCGCCGGCCATGAGACAATCGCAGAAATTCACGAGACTGCCTACGGTCACGAAGGGGAAAAGTATCGTATGCTTGAGACCGACGGTATGGGCGCCGCTCGCTTCCTCCTCAACGAGACAGGCCTCTCGTACATGGGCGCCCAGACTCATGGCCGACCTGTCAAGGAAAACGGACTTTGTGAAGAATCCTCCCTTGAGATGAACGCCTTTGCCAAGTTGACAGTCTACGACAGTCGCAGGTCCCTCAAAACCGATCACCGCGTCCGGTCCGATCAAGAGTTTCGAACCACAGAGTTTCGTCCCGCCGTGAAGAACGACTCCCCGAGACGATATTCTTTCAATATCCACATCATTGCCTATCTCGACACTCGACGGATTCAGTATCGAGACTCCCTTTCGCAGCAACGCCGAAATCTTATCTTCCGGTTTTCTGCTTACTGTCATCAGGTTTCCCCCTGTCGCGGGGCCGAGCCGTCGTCATCGCCGCTCGCTGCCCCGTTTCTTCGTCTCTGTCTCTCTTCCAGTTCCAGTTTCCTGAGGTAAACCATAAGGGCCGAAAGAGCCCCCGGGGTCATGCCCGCAATGCGGTTTGCCTGCCCCAGCGAAGTGGGCGCTATGTCCGTAAGCTTCTTTTTCAGTTCATTCGACAGGCCCGGCAGCGCTCCGTAATCGACGCCCGACGGAATCCTTTTCTGCTCCAAGTTTTTGAATTTCTCGATCGACTCCTCTTGACGCCGAATGTATCCCTCATACTTCGCATCGATTTCGATCTCTTTCTTCAACAATGGATCGTCAACAGACGTCCATCCCTCGAAAATGCTCAGATCGTCATAGGCAATCTCGGGCCGCTTGAGAAGTTGGTACAACGAAGCGGGATTTTTCAACGGCGCCGACCGGAGTTTCTCCAATTTATCGACAACAGGAGAAATCGGGAAAATCATGACGGACTGCAAGCGGTCTTTCAATTCTTTGATTTTCCTGATCTGCTCCGTAAGTTTTAAAAAGCTTTCATGGGAAACGAGACCCAATTCATGGCCCCTGCCCATAAGACGTATTGCGGCATTGTCCTCCCGGAGAACAAGACGATACTCGGCCCTCGATGTGAACATTCTGTAAGGTTCGTCGACGCCCCTGGTCGCAAGATCGTCCACGAGAACGCCCATATAAGCCTCGGAACGATCCAGGACAAAGGGCGACCGCCTTTGAACGGCCAGCGCGGCGTTTATTCCGGCCCAGATTCCCTGTGCTGCTGCTTCTTCATAACCCGACGTGCCGTTGATCTGGCCCGCCAGATAGAGTCCCTTGACCGGTTTCGTTTCCAGGGTCTGACGAAGCTGGGTTGGCTGAATAAAGTCGTATTCGATGGCGTAAGCGCTCCTCATGATTTCAGCCTGTTCCAGACCGGAAACGGAATGTACGAGCCGTTCCTGGATATCCGGGGGAAAACTGTTTCCAAGACCCTTTGCATATACTTCTTCCGTATTGAGACCCTCGTGCTCCAGGACCACGGGATGCCTTTCCCTGCCGGAAAAGCGCATTACCTTATCTTCAAGAGAAGGGCAGTAACGAGCGCTCGCGCCCCTGATGATCCCCGAGTAGAGGGGCGAGCGCTGAATGTTGTCGCGTATTATCCGGTGCGTCAGATCGCTTGTCGCTCCGAACCACGAGGGAAGTCGCTCCTCGCGAAGTCTCTCGGTGCTGTAGGAAAACGGACGGGGATCGGGAATGCTGTCCTGTCTTTCAAAGGCCGAAAAGTCAATAGTCGAGGCTCTGAGCCGCGGGGGCGTTCCCGTTTTCATCCGTCCCCACTGAAAGCCCAGTTCTTTCAGATTTTCCGCCAGTGTGACCGAGGCAATCTCTCCCGCACGTCCTGCCGGTTGGCGTGATTCACCGACATGGACCAATCCGTTCAGAAAGGTTCCGGTCGTAACAATGACTTTTACCGCCTCGAAGAAGAATCCCGTTGTGTCGACAACGCCCCTGACGGTTCCTCCCTCGATTACAAGCCTCTCTACAAGGGATTGGCGGAGATGAAGAGACGACGCCTTCTCCAGCGCTTCTTTCATGGCAAGACGGTACAGCTGTTTGTCGCACTGAACCCGAGTCGATTGCACAGCCGGACCCTTGGAACTGTTGAGGACCCTGAAGTGACAAGCCGTCCTGTCGGCAACCCTGGCCATCTCGCCGCCCAAGGCATCCACTTCTTTAACGAGTTGACTCTTTGCGAGGCCCCCGATGGCGGGGTTGCAGGACATGAGTGCCATGGAATCGAGATTGATATTGAAGAGCAACACCGAGCAGTCCATACGGGCAGCGGCAAGGGCAGCCTCGCATCCCGCATGGCCCGCACCCACAACAATTACATCGAAAACCTTTGGAAAACTCATGCCTGGTCTTTATCGCCGATCCTTATCTAATGAAATGGCATTCTAATAATAAATGGTTTAAAAGGAAAACAAAATGTTTTAGCCGGCTGAGAATGCCGGCCGATAGTGGCGGTCCATGAGCAAACCAGAATTTTGGAACAACACAAAACGTTATTACGATTTGAAGAGTTATCTCGTCAATACCTTGGGACACCCTGCGTATAAGCTCCAAATCGACGCGGGCTTTACCTGTCCGAATCGCGATGGAAGCCTCTCGAGAAACGGCTGCATATACTGCGATGGTCGATTTTCCAAGCTTCGGATGCAGGGTCCCCTTCCGTCCGTCACCGATCAGATCGCTAGGGCAAAAGATTTCTATCGCCGTCTCAGGGGAGCGGAGCACTTCATTGCCTATTTTCAGACGGCGACAAATACCTACGGATCTTACGATACGCTGAAGGCTCTGTACGACGAAGCTCTGCTTCAGCAGGACATCGTCGGTATTTCAGTGGGAACCCGGCCGGATTCCATTTCCGGAAAGGTGATTGATTTATTTGGAGAATATGCAAAGACCCATCATGTCTGGATCGAATACGGTCTTCAGTCCATCCACGAAAGAACCCTGACCCTTTTAAACCGTGGGCACAATTACACGACCTTCGCCGATACCGTAGCGAAAACGGCCGGGAGGGGGATCAATATCTGCACCCATATAATCCTGGGGCTTCCCGGCGAGAGCCATGATGATATGATGGCCACGGCGCGGGCCGTCGCCGCCCTGCCAATCGATGGGATAAAGATCCATCTCCTGCTGGCTCTTCAGGGAACCCGCCTGGGAGACCTCTACGAAGCGGGTGAAATATCGATGCTCTCCCGGGAGGAATATGTGCGGACAGTCTGCGACATCCTGGAAATCCTGCCCCCCGCGATGGTCATACAGCGACTGACGGCCGACGGATACCAGGACATTTACCTCGCTCCCGAATGGGCTCGCAATAAAATGACCGTCCTGAACGAAATCGACAGGGAACTGTTGCGGAGGGATTCCTGGCAGAGCAAATTCTATCGGAAGGAGTGATGCATCATTGCCATTAGGAGCCCGTGCACCGGACCTCTACGCGGGTACCGCCGGCGCCATCATGCTTAATTATATCAAACGTTGAAATGAAGCGCCGGGAGGAGGGAATCGGACACATCGCCGCTTTCCCGCCATAAGGGTCTTTGCCGGCAATAATATTCCTTTACAGAATGCCGTATTGCCCTTGACATGTTCGATTGGGACCGCTAGTCTGCGCGGACCGGGATATACTGGCTTGGATTGTGATGATATTGACAATGGCATGCCCTGCTGATTCATCTCAACGTTCTCGACAGTCATAACAATATGACCGCCTTGGCTCGTATCCCATCAATCTTTCGATTGAAGGAATCATCTGCCTGCTGAGGTCTAATTAAGGAGGTTTCATGCATCAGGCAAAAAAGGGCGACAGGGTAAGGGTGCATTATTCAGGAAAACTGGACGATGGCTTCGTCTTCGATTCTTCTCTGATGAGGGAACCGCTGGAGTTTACAATCGGGGCAGGAGAGCTTATCCTGGCCTTTGAGGAAGCAGTGATCGGAATGTGGAAGAAGGAAACGAAAAGTTTTACAGTGCCGGCGAATGATGCCTATGGTTCCTACGATGAAAAAATGCTCATGACTGCGGAAATCGATAAGTTCCCGCCGGATGTCAAGATCAGGGTGGGCGAGCAGCTCGAATTGACGAAGCCCGGCGGTCATTCCCTCGTCGTAACTGTCACCAAAATCACCGACAACGAAGCGACCCTCGACGCCAACCATCCCCTGGCCGGCAAGGACCTGACGTTCGACATCGAATTGGTAGAGATTCTTTAAGGAGTGCTGGCAGGGGCTTGATTAACTCCCGATCGGCTCATTCATACCCCTGGCAACCGCAGCCCCCGGGGTTCAACCTTTTACGGGGTTTCAATGGAGAAACTAGAGCGTTCGTCGCTATTCGGATTTCAATTGATCTGCTGGAGTTTCTTTTTGAGCGAACGGGCCTTCTCCATGTCTTTTTTTGCGGCCGAATGACCGGGTTCAATATCGAGGGCAAGGGTCCATTCCTCGATAGCCTCGTCTATCTTCTCGTTGATGAAATAATAGACGCCGGCCCGGTAGTGATCCTCGGCGTCTTTTTGAAAACGACTGACAAGATCCTTCGCATCTATATTGTCTTTATCATGGGCCAGTATGCGGTTCACATAGACTCTCGCTTCCTTGAACCGCTTATCATCGTACAAATCGGCAGCCTTGAAGAGAAGTTCTTCATAATCAATCTCTTCGGCCCGGCGGACTGTCGGTTGCAATGACGCCGCCGCGGGCAACTGATCGACCGACAATTTCGGAATCTTCAGGGAAATGCCGATTTTTAGAGGCGCCTTCTCGTCGATATCGTTGAAATAAGCAATGATGGATGAACCGCCGGCATCTCCATAGAATTGCTGGGCGATTAACGACAGCGTGTCCCGCTCTTTGGTCGTGTAGGAGATGAAGGGATCGTCAATGAGCCGGGTTCGAAGATACTGAAGAGCTTCCCGGTGGTCGGGCCTGTAGCCCAGGGACAAAAGGAATTCCCGGCGAGCTCCGTCGATTTGCCCTTTCGCCGCCAGAGCGACGCCTTGCTTATAATGAGTTTCAGCCTTCGCCGATGCAATTTCTTCCAGAACCCTCACTTTTTTTACCGCCGCTTCATCGCCGGGACGGAGGCTCGCCAGAATTTTCCATCGATCAATGGCCTCTGGAAGACGGTCGGCCCGTTCGAATTCTTCCGCCTGGATTTTTAAACGTTCCGATAGAGGCGGCATCGTACGATCCACAGTACCCGAAGGCGTCAACGTGGCACACCCGGAAGTCATAAGGAGAACAAGAATGATCCCGGACCATTGAAGTTTCATCGAATATTTTTTCATCGCAAGGCCTTTGAGCTGACATACGTCAGGTTTCTTTCAAATTTTTTCATATCATACGCGCCGTAAATCACCGAACGGTTTACACGAAACTGGTCGATAAAAAACGGGGCGCTCCCTCGCTTGACCGTGAAGGCGCCTCGATAGCCGTTTTTCCGAAGAATGGCAACGGTAATGTCGTTGGTGTCTCCATAGGGATAGGCAATATACTTGATATCTTTATTGAGTTTTTCCTTGATGACCCGTGTGGAACCGATCAATTCTTCCTGAAGGGATTTAAAATATTGCGCAACCGATTCGCCCTGCTTCAGATCCTTGAGATTGCGATGGGTTTTTGTATGATTCTGAATGTCGATGCCCGCCATCGCAAGCTCTTGCACCTGCTTCCAATTCAATGTCGATTTTTTAGTTTCCTCTATCATATCGATGTAGATGAAGAGTGTGGCCGGATAGTTGTACTTTTTCAGGATCGGAAACGCAATATCATAAAAAGATCGCCATCCGTCATCGACCGTTATGACCACCGACTTGTCGGGAATGGGTTTTTTATACTCAATGAAATCGAAGAGGCTATCAAGGGAAATTACATGGTATCCCTTGTCCTGAAGGAACTGCATTTGGGCGTCGAAGTCCCGCCCTGTTACCGTCATGGCATTTGTTACATCGCGGGAAAAGTTATGGTAGCAAAGAACCGGCACCGTTTGATATTGGCGGGTTGTCACCTTGCCCGGCGACGGGAGTTTCAGGGGAACGACAATCTCCTGGCCCGCCGTGATTGCATCGATTCCGTTATACTCGGCTATCATCCAGCCCTGAGTTGAATCGTTGAGGTATTTCTGTGCAAGAGTTTCGAAGGTGTCGCTGTCGCGGGGAACGACCATGACGAAATCCTCAAAGCGTCGTTCCGGCGCCATGATGCCGGCGCAGCCCCCAAGACCGATTAACAACGCTAGAATTGTCCCCATTGTTCTTCGTGCGCTAATCACCGTTGCCTCCTCCGTTCATGCTTGCGGAAGTATTACGCGGAAAACCTGAATTTCTTCAGATTTGCCCTTGACCCGCTGAAGGGGCAGGGTCTCCACGCTCACTGAATCCTTCACTGCATCATATACGCTTTTACTGATAATTATTTCTCCACCGCCGGCGAGCGAATTCAGCCTCGATGCTAAATTAACAGGGTCGCCTATGACGGAGTATTCCATTTTTACCTGAGATCCAAGATTGCCGGCCACGATGATCCCGGCATTTACGCCGATGCCGATCCTCGACAACAGAGGATTGCCGTTCGTCGCAGCCTGCAGGAACTGCTGCTGCATGGATATGCAGGCTTGAATGGACCGGTGGGCGTGGTCTTTCATAGGGGCAGGGGCGCCGAAAACGCCGAGAACGGCGTCGCCGATAAACTTGTCGACATATCCGCCGTGGTCCAGTATGCACTGGGTAGCGATGGCAAAGTACTCGTTCAAGTCTTCAACGATCTTCTCCGGTTCCGTTTTTTCGGAGAAAGCGGTGAAGCCCCGTATGTCCGTGAAGAGTATGGTAGCCTCTGTTCTCATTCCCTTGAGCCATGATTTTTCAGGGTCGGCAAGAATCATCTTAAGGATCGTGGGACTTACATATCGTCCGAAAGTTTCCTGGAGCAGCGATTTCATTTTCAATTCGTCGGACATGTAATTGAATGCCCTGCCCAGAGTGCCCAATTCATCCCTTCGCTTTTCCTCTACCTTGAAATCATAATTTCCCCGGGCAATCTCCTTCGTCGCCGATACCAGTTTTCCGATGGGGCGTGAAAAGGTAATGCCAAACAGGACGGCGGCGATAATTCCCAGGGCGACAATGATGAACCCGACGATAAGGATGAACGTACGTTCCCTCCGTATCTGTTCCTGAATGAAATCTATGGAAATGCCTACATGGACCTCGCCCAGGTTTTTACCTCTGAATTCAATTCTCCTGGAGACATTCAATATCAGGGACCCCTTTTCATCCTTGTAACGGAAGTAGCTGATGGAGTCCTTCTCGGCCGATTCCTGAACATTGCCGAAACCCTTGAATGGTGTGCCGATGAGCTTTGTGTCTGAATGAGCCTTTATCACCCCTTTGCCGTCGACGATTACGGAGTAGAGAAGACCCGAGACCGATGACGCTTCTTTGATCAGGGCGTTCAACTGCAGGACGTTGTCCTCAATGAGATGAAGCTTTGCGTTATTCGCAAAATAGGAAAGACTGACCTTGCCCATCCGCACCGTCTGCTGATAGAGCTGCTCCTGCTGCCGTCGCAGAATCAGCGAGCTTATGCTTGCGATGGTCAGCCCGACAATGACAAAAACCGCGATGGCAAGCTTCACCTTGATAGGCGGATGGAAAACCGATGTGCCTCTGCCCCTAATTTGTTCTTTGCGTTGTATCAAATCGGCAAAATTTCCGGCAAGATTGTGGGCGGATATCCGGTAGAAACGATTAATGGCTCCAAGAACCTCCACTTCGGTAGCCAATCCCATTGAGACTACCAGTTCTCCTAATTGCCGAGGCGAATAACCCTGTTCCTTTAAGCGTTCTTGCTCTTTCAGAACCAGTTGTAGTTTTTCTTCCGTGAGAACGCCTTCTCTGATAAGGACATCTCCAAGAGGCACTGCTGCAGAAGAAGACGAGAAGGCTTTCGAGCGGCCCGATATCTTAATGGAGCGAAGCCGGTTCAGTATCGTTTGGTTCATGGCTGATACCGTTTCTGACGCCGGACTCAGCACGATTCTTCATGCTCGATCCAGCGTCTGCATGCCTGTCACAGCTCAACGGGCTTCGACAGTGGAGTATAGCGAGAACTATCCCCATAAGTTGTATTTATTACTGCATTTCCAGTGGTTTTGCAACGCCCCGATCATTTGGGACGACCCAGAGGAACAATGCTGACAGGGAACCATCGGCCCTCTGCCCGAAACAGGGGCGCCGGAAAATCTCTCGCGCCTGACAAAAAATTGCATCCCGAATAACCGGGAAGCATTTATTTTCGGTAATGAAACAAGTTGTCCTGAAACTCAATTTCGATCCACCTCAAGGCCTGATCAATGCTCCGGATCGAGACAGTGCTTCTAACGGCCGTCTCGTTGAGGCCCGCAACGGCGGCATATTTTCTTACGGCCAGCGACAACATTTCTTCGACTCCCCGCATTATCCGAAGACGTTCCGAAGGATCGATATTGTTAAAAAAATTATTATACAGCATCCTTTACGACCTCTAGCTCTCTCGTTCTCCTCGGAAATTCTCCATGGCTCATGTTATGCGAAGAGAATAGTACGCGCTTATCCGGCGGAGTCTTTTCACGCTTTTATTCACTGCATCCTTTTCTAGGAGAAATTTGCCCCAAAGGCAAGCAAATCCGTCATTGTCTTCGGCAATGCATACACTGCAAAGCTTCTCGATTTCTTATTTTACGGCAAATTCCTCAGGAAAAATCTTTCAGGAACCCATTGCGCCAATTTTTCATGCCCGTGCCAGGACAAGGGCGGTTCTGGTCGGAAGATAGAGGCTCAATTCATGATTCCCTCTCGGGTGATTCACCATGAACGCCGCAAAGTGTTCGACGGCGCCATCCACACGTCCGTGGCCCCCGTACTTTGAGGCGTCGCTGTCGAGGATGATATGATACTTGCCGGGCGGAGCTTGCAGACGATAACTTTCGTATGAACGGGTGGGGTGAAAGTTGAAGGCGAAAACGAGGCCCGCCCGTTCGAAAGCGATCACCTTGTCCTCGGAATGTTCATGAAGGAGGCTAGATTGAGGCGCCAAGAGAAGATCGGTGTTGTTAACCAGCGCGATCATGTCTGCATCGAAGAGGGCGAGATAACGGTATTTGAGAAGAGGGTCATCGACAAGGGACCATTGCCGACGGGCGTATGCACAGGACCAGTCATTCCCCTCCCGGGGGAAATCGATCCAATCAGGGTGTCCGAATTCGTTCCCCATAAATGTGAGATAGCCTTTATCGGCCGATGCCAGCGTTATAAGCCGTATCAGCTTGTGGAGCGCCAGCGCCCGATCAATGCCCGGGTGCGGGTCTGAAACGGTCATGTGGTCGTACATGGCGGACCCGGCGAGGCGGAACATGAGAGTCTGGTCCCCTACCAAAGCCTGGTCGTGGGACTCGGCATAACTTACGGTTCTTTCGCCCCGCCGCCGGTTTGTCAGCTCGAACCAGAGATG
>JAFGGB010000014.1 GCA_016930775.1 Deltaproteobacteria bacterium | reverse complement strand
GCGGGCTTAACCATGATGATGTCGGCGCCTTCACCGACATCGAGTGTTAACTCGCGGATCGCCTCGTCGCTGTTTGCGGGATCCATCTGATAGGCCCTTCGATCGCCGAAGGCGGGAGCGCTCTCCGCAGCCTCGCGGAAAGGGCCGTAGAAAGCCGATGCGTATTTCGCCGCGTACGCCATGATAGCCTTGTCGTAGAACCCTTCTTCGTCGAGACTGTCACGTATGGCAGCTACCTGGCCGTCCATCATGGCCGACGGGGCAACGATGTCGGCGCCGGCCCGGACGTGCGACAGGGCCGTTTCGGCGAGGACTTCGATTGTGGCGTCGTTATCGACGCTATTGCCGTCGAGAATGCCGCAGTGTCCATGACTCGTGTACTCGCAGAGGCATACATCTGTGATTGCCACTAGATCGGGAAAGGAGTCTTTCACCGCCTTGAGGGCATCCTGCACGACGCCGTTGGGTGCGAAGGCGCCCGATGCTGCTTCGTCCTTCTTTGCCGGGATGCCGAAGAGGATCATGGCTGGAATTCCCAGGGCGCCCAACTCCGCCGCCTCTTTCACAAGATAGTCCCGTGATATCTGGAAATGACCGGGCATGGAGGCTATGGGCTTTTTCACCTTTGTTCCCGGAACGACGAAAAAAGGCGCAATCAGGTCTTCGACGGCAAGTCCTGTCTCTCGAATCATTCTCCTGAGGTTTTCATTCCTCCTCAGTCGCCGGGGACGATATTCAGGGTAGTTCATGTAAGCCTCCTTTGTCTTCTGGTTCTGACATACCATATCGGCCGGCGGCATGAAACCGGCATCTCGCCGTTATTCAGGGAGAGAAATCTCCTCATCGGTCAAATAACAGGCCGGATCAGGCGCCCAGGGGTCCCCCGTCACGGCTTCCGCGCGCGCCCGGAAATTGCCCGCGCATACATCGAGCCAGCGACAAGCGCGGCACCGCCCCTTTATATGCCGTTTCTTTTCCTTGAGCTCCGCCATGAGCTCATCTGACAAATCCTCCCATATTTCACCGAAGGGGCGTTTTCGCACATTGCCGAAGGAATGATTTCGCCAGAACTGATCGGCGTAGACTTCTCCATCCCAGCCGACGCAGCCGATGCCCCGACCGGAGCTGTTTCCCTCGTTCATTCTGAGAAGACTCAGGACTTCCGCAGCACGCAGCGGGTTCTCCCGCAGAAGGCGCAAGTACAGGTATGGTCCGTCGGCGTGATTGTCCACCGTGAGAATTTCCGGGGCAAGACCCTTGTCAAAGAGACCTCTCGTCAGATCCATGATTTCGTCGACGGCGGCCCGCGTTTCCTCATGACCGAGATCCTCTGCGATGAGAGACGATCCCAGTCCCGAATAAACCAGATGATAGAAACAGGCCCGGGGAATCTTTTCTTGCTCGATCAGTTCAAAAACAGCCGGGATCTCGCGGCAATTGTCCCTGGTGACAGTGAATCGCACGCCTACTTTTATGCCCCTGTCGAGGCAGATCCTGATGCCCCGGAGAGCCTGACGGAAGGAACCGTGAACCCCCCTGAAACGATCATGAGTTCTCTCCATGCCGTCAAGGCTGACGCCGACGTAGGAAAGTCCAATGGCGCCGTAAAGACGCGCCCACTCTTCAGTGATGAGCGTTCCGTTCGTTGAAATGACGGCCCGGAGCCCGCAGGCCTTCGCATGGGCAGCCAGTTCAGGAAGGTCTTTTCTGAGGAGAGGTTCGCCGCCGGAAAAAAGAACCACGGGACTGCCGAAGGAAGACAAATCGTCGATGAGCTTCAGTCCCTCTTCGGTGGACAATTCATCGGCCGGAGCGGCGCCGGGCGATCCCGCGTAGCAGTGACGGCAGCGAAGGTTGCAGCGCCTCGTCACATTCCAGACAACGACGGGCTTCTTGTCCCGGGAAAATTGCAGAAGGTGCGACGGAAGAGTCGACGACTCAGCTCCATAGCGAAGAACGTCGGCGGCCTCGACGGCCCCGCAATACAGTTTCGAGATGCCGATCATGACTGCTCCCTCATGACGGATATCCATTCAATCGCCTTGCGTCGTTCCGGGTCGCCCTTCCGATTATCCATTGCCCGCCGCCGCTTCGAACCAGCATTCAACTATCGCCCTGACGAGGCCCGGCGCTGTGTACTCCTTCGCCGTTATGCGACATGGAAGCCCCGCTTCTTTCAGCGCTTCTGCCGTTACCGGTCCTATGGAAGCGATTTGGACGCCCTTGACGAGAGCCCGTCGGCTTCCGATGATTCGAACAAAGGACCGGACCGCCGACGGGCTCGTGAAGGTGATTATATCGAGAGGCCGTTCCGAAACGAGGCTCTCCAAATCCTCGATCTTTTTATCGACCGGCGTCGCCTGGTAAGCGTGAATATCGTCCACGCGAGCCCCTCGCCGCTGCAGCGTCTCGGGAATCACGTCACGGGCCTCCGCAGCCCGGGGCAGCAGGATCCTCTTCCCGCTCACATCATGCCCTTCAAAGGCTTTCAGGAGAGCCTCGGAGACAAAATCATCGGGCATGATGTCCACGAAAACGCCCTTCCTGTCGAGGGCCGCCGCCGTGACGGACCCGATGGCGCAGATGCCGCTCCCCGCAAGGTCGCGCCTGGTTTTGCCCGCTTTTTCAAGACGATCGAAAAAATATTTCACGCCGTTGACGCTGGAAAAGACGATCCAGTCATAGTCCTGGATGTTTCCGACAGCCCCGTCAAGAGCGGCCCAGGAACGGGGTGGCGCGATCTCTATGAGGGGAAACCGCAGGACCTGCGCCCCTTCCTGTTCCAGGAGATCGGCCAGATGTCCCGCCTGTTCTTCCGGGCGAGTCACAAGAACCGTCTTTCCGAAAAGCGGTTTTTTCTCGAACCAGGACAGCTCTTCCCGAAGCTCCACCACATCGCCGACAACAAGAATCGCGGGAGGAGCGAACCCTTCCTGCTCCGCACGCGCAGCTATCTCGCAGAGAGGCGCCGTCAGCGTCCGTTGCTCCGGCATCGTTCCCCATCGGATGAGGGCCGCCGGCGCATCTGCAGTCTTTCCTGCTTCCATCAGCCGCGAAGCGATGACCGTCAGGTTCTTCACTCCCATGAGGAACACGACAGTTCCGATGCCCGCCAGGCTTTTCCAATCGATGGAGCTTTCTTCTTTCATCGGGTCCTCGTGACCCGTCACAAAGGCTACCGTGGACGTCAATCGGCGATGGGTAAGAGGGATGCCGGCGTAGGCCGGCACGGCCA
This sequence comes from Deltaproteobacteria bacterium, assembly GCA_016930775.1. Classification (GTDB taxonomy): domain Bacteria; phylum Desulfobacterota; class Syntrophia; order Syntrophales; family UBA2210; genus JAFGGB01. Next base: position 7,707 of record JAFGGB010000014.1, on the reverse strand, counting down.
CGGCCGATGCGACTCCCGGCACGATTTCGAAATCTATTCCCTGCCGGGCAAGGATCTGGGCCTCCTCCCCGCCTCTGCCGAAAAGAAAGGGATCGCCGCCGTTGAGACGAGTCACTCGTCGTCCAGCACGAGCCTCTTTCAGGAGAAGATCGTTCAGTTCGTCCTGTGAGATCGAGTGGCATCCACCCTTTTTCCCCACATAGATCAACCGCGCATCGGAACGCGCCTCCCGAAGGATCCGGGGATTCGCCAGATAATCATATATAACGACGTCCGCCTCCTTGAGGCATGCCAGCCCCCGGACAGTCATCAAGCCGGGATCGCCCGGACCGGCGCCGACAATGTAAACTTTCCCTCGTTTCTGTTCACTGCTGTCCATCAGTCACTCCCTGCGGCGCATTATGTTGATCATTCCTCCAGCAGCAGGTCCCTTGCGCCCATGCTCACGATACGTTCGGCCAACTCGGCGCCAAGATCGGCGGCTTTCCGGCGATCACCCTCTATCTCATCATCGATCACTCTTCTGCCGTCGCGAGTCCCTACGGAGGCCCGCAACAGAAGCCTCTCACCCATAACCTTCGCCAGGGCCGCCACGGGCGCATGACATCCTCCGCCGAGAATCCTGATAAAGGCCCGTTCCGCCTCGACCTCGCGATGCGAATCGTCATGATCCACACGATTGGCAAGATCGATGAGGATATGATCATCCTCCCGGATTTCGATGCCAAGGGCGCCCTGCCCCGCCGCAGGAAGCATAATGTCCTCCGGCAGGCGCTGGGTGATGCGATCCGTCCAACCCATTCGTTTCAGACCCGCAGCGGCTGCGACGACGGCGTCGAGTTCCCCGCTCTCGGCCTTTTTCAGCCGCGTATCGAGATTTCCCCTGACAGGTATAATTCGGAAACTTCCGTTGAACCTCAGGAGTTGCATGGCTCTTCTGAGAGAGCCCGTGCCTATTCTGGCGCCCGGCGGCAGTTCCGCAAGGATCTGCTTCCCGTGGGAAACGAGAACGTCCCGGGGGTCTTCCCGGCGCGGCACGGCAGCGAGACGCAACCCGCGGGGGAGTTCGGCGGGCATATCCTTAAGGCTGTGAACTGCGCAATCAATCTCTCCCGCCAGAAGCGCCTCCTCGATTTCCTTGACGAAGAGTCCCTTGCCGCCGATATCGGCCAGAGGTTCTTTCTGAAACCGGTCTCCCGCGGTTTTGATTGGCGCTAATTCCACGGCGAGGTCGGGCCGCCTCTCCTGCAATGCCTCGGCGACTATCCGGGCCTGGGTCATCGCCAGGAGGCTTCCCCGTGTTCCGATCCTGATGCGGTCTATGACAAGTCTCCTCTAATCATTGACAGGGCCTTTTGACTATCCGCAACTCCTAGAAATGCCAACGGAAACCAACCATGACGGTATGACCGCCCACGGCCAGATCATGCAAAGGCAGGGCTGTCCCCTTCTCGCGCCCATAGGCGGCGGATAGTTCCTCGTCGGCGTTGTCGACAGTGATCCAGGCGTAGCGGCATTCTGCGATAAAACTCACCGGCGTATCGATCAGCCCTTCCTTCCCGGGAAATTTATAGAAGTAATATTCAAAACCGGCAAGCACATGGACGCCGTAGGCGCTCTTATCGTCGGAAACGTCGAAGGACGTTCCGTCGATCGTCGCCTTCATCTCCAGCCCGGCAAGGCAATAGTCAGGCCCCGCTCCAAGGTAGAAGAGGGCGTCGGGCCGCACCGGCATATAGACTTTGACGGACGGCGATATGTAAAAACGGCGTATCTGGAAATCCTGGGAAGTCCGTGCAACGGGAGACCCCCCCAGGTATCCCAGGACGGTTTCGGAGGTGTACGTCTCCTCGGCATGGGTGTATCCGAAAGCGACTTCGATGCCGAAACGGTCGAGAAAGCGGCGCTCGTAGGAAAACTCTCCGACGTAATCGTAATAATCTCCCCTGGGCATCCGGTAATAAGACATAAAATCATTGTCCGGGAAAAAGGCTGCGCCGAATTTCAGCGCCACGGCATTGTTCTTTTCAAGATAACCGAGGGGTTCCTGCCCGTAGAGCGACGTCGCCGAAATCCCCAGAACGATCGCCGCCGCTAGCATCATACGGATTTTCATAGTTCCCTCCTTAACGGACTCTCGGCGATCCGGCCTTCCACGCCGCCCGCGCCGTCACTCGTTATCGAGGCGAAAGAGTCTCCGCACCGCCGCCGTCAGATATGTCGCCCCGTTGTCAAAACACTCCTCCTTCATTCCCACGATGGGTTCATGGAGCATCTTGTTCGTAATCGTACGGGAAAGGGCCTCGACATCGATCGATGAGCCCGGCCGGCCGTGAGAATCGGCCAGCGCGGTCATCAGCTCTTCTCTGACGACGGCTTCGACTTTTGTTCGAAGGGCCGCGATCGTCGGTACGACATCACGTGTTTTATACCACTTTTCGAAGGACTGCACCTCTTCTTCGATGATTGCCTCGGCCGCGAGCGCCTCCTCTTTCCTCGTACAGAGGTTCTGATCGACGATTTCCTGGAGATCGTCGATGTTGTAGAGATAGACCGTATCGATCGAGCCGGCGGCCGGTTCAATGTTGCGCGGCACGGCGATATCGATGAGAAAAAGCAAACGGTTCTTCCTCCGGCGAACGGCCCGCTCGACCATTGCTTTCGTTATGAGAAATTCAGACGCACCGGCCGAGCTGATCACGATATCCGCATCGTTCAGGGCATTCTCGATGCCGTCCAGTCCAACCGCGACGCCCCCAAAGATCTCGGCGATTCTGAGGGCTCCTTCGGCGCTTCTGTTGGCTGCGACGACCCGCCCTTCGCATCCGTTCATGAGGTGTTTCGCCGCCAGTTCGGACATCTCGCCGGCCCCTATGATGAGAATGGTCCTCTTCCGCAGGCTGCCGAAAATCTTTTTCGCAAGATCAGCCGCCATGGACCCGACGGATACGGCATTGGCGGCGATCGCCGTTTCCGATCTGACCCGCTTTGCCGTCCGGAAGGAGTGATGGAGCAGCTTGTTGATGAAAAGACCCGCCGCGCCAGCCTCCAGGGAACGCCTGTACGCTTCCTTCACCTGTCCAAGAATCTGCGGCTCGCCCATGACCATTGAATCGAGACTGGCCGTCACGCGGAAGAGATGTCGAACGGCCTCCCGCCCGCTGTAGCTGTAAAAACAATCGCCGCTCTTCCCGGGCGGAAGATCCGCTCCGGCGCCGAGCATCTCCCTGAGCAACCGTTCGGTTCCGGAGAGATCGCGGGCCAGCGCAAGAAGTTCCACCCGGTTGCACGTGGAAAGCGCGAAGGCCTCCCGGATATCGTGATTGCGAAGGAGCTCGGCCGTCATAGCCAGCTCGCCTCCGGCGCTGCAGGCAAGGCGCTCTCTCAGCGCAACCGACGCCGTCCGGTGATTCATGCCGACAAGAACAAGATGGATCATGTCACGAAAACCGATGAATCGTTCCAAAAAGAATTCCATCGCCGAAAAAAGCGAAGATCAGGACAACAAAAGCAACAACGGTCAAAACTGCCGATTTCTTTCCCTTCCACCCCAGCGCCAGCCTCTGGTGAAGCAGCAGTGCGAAGAAGAACCATGAGACAAACACTATGATAAACTTCGGGTCCCAATGCCAGGCCGCTCCCCACACCGCCCGGGCGCGAAGAAGTCCCAGGAAGATTCCGAGCGTAAAGAGGGTGAACCCGGAAACAATACAGACATGGAGCACCCGGTCGAGGTCCCCCAATGACGGCAGATACCGCGACAGTGCATTCAGCCGCTTCCTCTTGAGGAGACGGTCCTGAATCAGATACACAATCGCGGCGCAGCAGGCCATGCACAGGAAGGCCTCGCCGGCCAGCGTGCAGACAATGTGTGCGACGGCCCATCCGCTTTTCAGCGCGAAGGACAAAACCCCGACATCGACGGTCGTCGGCCAGGAAGATATCATGATCATTCCGAAAGCCGCAGGCGCCGCGACGGCGCCCAGAACCGTCGTTTGTGTGCGCCATTGCGCGAAAAGGTAAATCGCCGTTACCGCCCAAGATAGAAAGCCCAGCGAATCGTAGACTGAAACAACGGGGGGGGCGCCGAACTCGATCCATCGCACGGCGATAAAGAGGCCGTGGAATGCTGCGGCGGCCAGAAGCACCCAGGAGGAAGCCCTTGCCAGGGTAATCCGTTTGACGGCCAGGGAGAGAAGGTGCCCCAGAGCGGCGACAAGGTAGAAAACCATGACAGTCGCAAAAAGGATCATCGCCATTCATCCCACGGTTCAATCCGCTCGCCCGTTATTTCCAGGATTGCATCCGTCGCCTCGTCCCATCGCTTTTGGCGGATCATTTCAATGAGACCGGCGTCCAGGAGCCTCTCGAAGATTTTCCTGTTGTCGTCCGGGTCCTCGCCATGCGCCAGGACCGTCTTTCTCAACAGGCCCATTATTTCGACGAGCACCGCGTATTCGCCGCCGAATTGCCCTTCCATCTCTTCCCTGATCCGTCGTGCGAGCGCCGGACTCTTTCCGGCCGTGGAAACCGCAATGGTCAGGGAACCGCGGTTCAGAACGGCCGGAACAATAAAGCCGCACCGTTCCGGATCATCGACAATGTTGACGAGAATTCCCCGTTCCCGCGAGTCCCGGGCGACACGGTTGTTCACCTCGGGGGAACCGGTCGCGCCGAAAACGATGAAAGCTCCTTCCAGATGATCCGGCCTGTATTCGTCATCGACATGGCCGATACGACCCCCGGCTTTCAACGTCGCCAAACCCTTCGATCGCAGAGGACCTACAACGATCACATCGGCGCCGCAATCGAGGAGCGCCGATACTTTCCGCTCCGCCACGTCGCCGCCTCCCACGACTACGCACCGCCTGCCGCGGATGTCAAGAAATGCCGGATAATACTTCATGGCGAACAACCTTGCGATGTTGCATATATACAGCTGATGATCGGTGTTAGGCCGGCCGGTCTGCTGGATCGGCGCCCGGTGAAAGGGGGCGGACGGGGGCAACAAACATCCCGACGGCGTCCGTACAACGTGATCTCCGCTTTCACAGAGACAGCATCCTGCACCTCGGCGCCATACTGGAAAATCCGCTCCCGGAAATCCCCTGCGCCGAAGGACTAACCAGAAGCTAAACCCACTTATTAGAAGAGCAGAGGAATCACTGTTCGAACCGGCGCTATGTTTCTATCATGACGGTTATTAAAATTCAAGATACTTGATATCTCTGGAAAAAGACGCTATAGAGCATTGTAATAGGATGGCAGAAAGGAGCGCCGGCATGACCGAAATGCAGGAAAAATGGGTTGAGATCACCCTGACTACATCCGCGGCATTCAGTGACGCCCTCGCGAATTTTCTCGAAGAACTGGGCGCCGCCGGTGTTTACGAGGAAGAAAAGGAGCAGGACCCCTTCACAGGCAAGACTGCGGCAAAGGAAAAGTCGGAAATCAAAGCATACCTCCCCTGGGACCGCGGCGTTAAGCAGAAAATAGAAGAACTGGAAACCTATCTTGCGGGTCTCAAGGAACTGTTTCCCAAGATCGACAAGCCGGTCTTCGCCACTGCCAACATCGTCGACCCCGATTGGGGCGAACAGTGGAAGAAATTCTTCAAACCAATCAAAATCGGCAATTACATCGTAATCAAGCCCACCTGGGAACGCTTCAGTTCCACCGGCCGGGACGTCATCGTCGAAATCGATCCAGGCATGGCTTTCGGAACGGGGCAGCACCCCTCGACCCAGATGTGCATCATCGCCCTGGAAGACATCATCTTCCGGAACCGCTCCGTCACAAACTGGAACGTTCTCGACATCGGAACGGGAACGGGCATTCTCGCCATCTGCGCCGTTAAACTCGGCGCCGCCAGCGCTCACGCCATCGATATAGATCCGAAGGCCGTCGAGATTGCCGGACGGAACGCCGAGATCAACGGGGTCGCCGGGAAAATGGAAATAGAGAACCGCGACGCGACTCTCCTGAAAGGTTCCTACAACCTCATAACGGCCAACCTCACGGCAGCCACGCTCATCAAGATCCACTCCCACCTCCTCGATCTTCTCGCCCCCGGAGGCTATCTGATCGCCTCGGGCATCATGGAGCAGGACATGGATTCGATCGAGAAAGTCTTCCAGGCGGACGGTCTTTTCCTCAGGGAAAAGAAAAACGAACGAGAGTGGCTCTGCTACGTCTTCGGCAAAGAGGCCGGACAGAAGCAATGACCCCGCGGATCTACCTTCCACGGAATTTCGCCGAAGGGGAGACGGCGGTTCTTGACGCCGATCTCCGTCGCTACGTGGAGATCGTTCTCCGCATGGGTCCGGGGGAGAGGCTGATCCTCTTCAACGGCAAGGGGCGTGAATGCGATGCCGTTATTGGGGGTCCGAACGCCGCATCTCTTTCAGTGACCATCATGAAGTGCAGAACCGTCGAGGCGCCGTCGGTCCGCATCACTCTCGCCCAGGCTCTCCCGAAGTCTTCCAAAATGGATCTTATCGTCCAGAAAGCGACGGAATTGGGCGTCGCCGAGATAATTCCCTTTGAGTCTGCCCGTTCCATTCCCCGCCTTACGGACGGCAAGGCCGCCGGCCGGGTTTCACGCTGGCAAAAAATCGCCGTGGAAGCCTCGCGACAGTGCGGGCGGACCACCGTTCCCGAGATTCGACCCGTCGCGACCTTCGGCGACATGCTTTGCATGCCCCCTTCGGGAGCCAGGCGCATCCTCTTCTGGGAGGCCGAAAGGGAGCTCAGCATCGGAAGCATTCTCCGAAACGAAACCGCCCGCGACCAACGAGATTTTTTTATAGTCGTGGGACCGGAAGGCGGCTTCAGTTGGAGCGAAGTCGAAGAGGCGAAACGGCTCTGTTTCGTCACGGCGTCTTTGGGCCGGCTAATCCTCAGAACCGAAACGGCCCCCCTGGCGATCCTCTCGATCATACAGTACGAAACGGGATCGCTGGGAACACTGCCCGTAGAAATCGCGGAGGAATAAGAACATGCAGTACGGAGGCTTCTGGCGCCGTTTCATCGCTTTCAGCATCGACAAGACATTTCTCGGCGCCCTCACCGCCGGAATCATGAGCGCCGGATTCTGGATAATCGATTCGCCCTTCATCCCCGAGCATCTGGATTACGGCAACGGTAATTTTTCTGCGCCGCTCCGAAGAGTCTTGTTCATGTACTGCCTGATCTCCGTAATCCTGAGCATGGTTTACTACACCTATTTTCACGGCGTCACGGGACAAACCATAGGGAAAAAAATCATGGGACTCAGGGTTGTCCGGGAAACGGGAGAGCCGCTCACGCTGGGGCCGGCCTTCCTGCGCTGGATAGGCTATTTCATATCCAAGATCTTTCTTTATCTCGGTTTTATCTGGATCGCCTTTCACCCCCGGAAACGGGGTTGGCATGACATGATCGCCGGAACCGTCGTCGTGCGCTGGCCTGAACGGGTCATGCCGGTCTACTGGTCGCACGCTGCCGCACAGGAGGAATTCGGGAAATCGGCCCCTGCCGAAAACATGGGGCCGGGAACCGGAGGTCAGCCTCCAGAAGAGCGGTAAAAAATAGACCTTGACAAGAGAAAGGGTATTTTATAGATAGAGGCTCTTTGAGAACCGGGTCGGTAGCTCAGTCGGTAGAGCACGGGACTGAAAATCCCGGTGTCGGCAGTTCGATTCTGCCCTGACCCACCAGCAATTCAAG
>JAFGGB010000097.1 GCA_016930775.1 Deltaproteobacteria bacterium | reverse complement strand
TTCGGCCCCTCGGAACGCTCGCTGAATGGTCAAGGCATCGTCTTCTGTCCAGCTCGAATTGATCGGTGGGCTTCATGGCCGCGTGATCTCTTCGCCGGCAGAGGCGCCCGCATCATCGAGGCATCGGCGGCGCAGCACGACGAAATCATGTCTCTTGTACAGGCGCTCACACACCTTTCAACGATGCTCACCGGCCTCGCATTGGCAGGCAGCGCCTATCCCCGGGAAACCCTCGAGACCTTCGCCACGCCCAGGTTCATGGAACGTCTCGAGGCCGTTGACCGCGTTTTCGGCGAAAATCCCCGTCTCTATGCCGAGATCGTCGCCGCAAACCCCGGAACGGCGCATATTATCGCGTCGCTTGAAAAGAACCTGGAAATCCTGAAGGATTTCATCGTCCGGGGAGACGCGGCAGGAATCGCCGATCTTCTCCGGAACAAACATAAGGAATATTTCTTACAGTAGAAGGAGAAAGAAAAATGGAACGCTATGCCACCATCCCCGTTAAAACAGGTCTCGCCGAGATGTTGAAGGGGGGAGTCATTATGGATGTCACCACGGCCGATCAGGCCAAGATAGCCGAGGATGCCGGCGCCGTATCGGTAATGGCTCTCGAACGGGTCCCGGCCGATATCAGGGCTCAAGGCGGCGTCGCCAGGATGACCGATCCTACAATAATCGAAGCGATCATGAAGGCCGTGACGATCCCCGTCATGGCGAAAGTGAGGATCGGCCATTTCGTGGAGGCCCAGATACTCGAAGCTCTCGGCATCGATTATATCGATGAAAGCGAAGTGCTGACGCCTGCCGATGAAAAGTTTCACATCAATAAATGGAACTTCAAGGCGCCTTTTGTCTGCGGCGCCACCGATCTCGGCGAGGCTCTTCGGAGAATAGGCGAGGGCGCCGCCATGATCCGCACAAAAGGCGAAGCGGGAACAGGCAACGTCGTCGAGGCGGTCCGTCACATGCGAGCCATCAGCGACGGCATCGCCCGCATCGCATCGCTTCCTTCGGAGGAACTGATGACGGAGGCAAAAAATCTGGGAGCCCCCTATGAACTCGTCACGCTGATTCACGAGAAGAAGAAACTGCCCGTCGTTAATTTTTCCGCCGGTGGAATCGCCACACCGGCCGATGCAGCCATGATGATGCAACTCGGCGCCGACGGCGTGTTCGTCGGGTCAGGCATTTTCAAATCGGAGAATCCTTCGCGCCGCGCCCAGGCCATTGTGAAGGCCGTAACGCATTGCCACAATCCGGACATCATCGCCGAAGTTTCAAAATCCCTCGGCGACGCGATGGCTGGACTCGAAATTTCAAAACTGGAACGGAACAGCCTTCTCCAGCATCGGGGAAACTAACTGTGGGAAAACCCCTTATCGGCATCCTCGCCCTCCAGGGAGATTTTCGCGAGCACCGTATCATGATCGACCGTTGCGGCGCCGCGGCCAGGGACATCAGACTGCCGCGTCAATTGGAGGAAGTGGACGGTCTCATCATGCCGGGGGGCGAAAGCACGACCATGACAAAGCTCATGATCGAGTACGGCTTCGTCGATGAAGTCCGCCGCTTCTGCGCCTCGGGACGGCCCGTCTTCGGGACCTGCGCCGGCGCGATTCTCCTGGCTGACCGCGTCAGGGAAAACGGCCGCGGTCTTCTCGGCGTCATCGACATCGCCGTTGTCAGAAACGCCTACGGTCGCCAGCTTGCAAGCCGGGAGGCGGCCCTCACGATAGCCGCCTTAGACAACGGTCCCTTCAGGGCCATATTCATCAGAGCCCCCATGATAGACGAGGCGGGCCCTCCCGTCGAGATCCTCTCCCGATACCAGGGCGCGCCTGTACTGGTGAGGCAGAACAACATCCTGGTCGCTACATTTCACCCGGAGCTCACCGACGACGCCCGCGTCCACGAATATTTTCTCTCGATGAACGGGCGGGACAAGGGGCTTCAGCAGCATGATTCCTTCCCCTGAAAGGTTGGTCGACAACTTCAAAAGACCGGTTTTACCTCCTCCCGCGACCCGTCCGTCGGCAAGGGACGTTCAGCTGAGACATATCATGTCCGTCAATAAAATTATGACGTCTCGCCAAAACACTGTCTGCACTCTTGAAGGAACGGTCGTTTCGGTAGTATAAATAGCCATAAGTTTCTGCACTCCCGATCAATTATTTTCTTGATCGGTGACTGCGGCGTTGCTGATTCCCACAATGCAGCGTCCGCTGCACCGAAATGCCGCCAGGAGGATCAACCAATGAAAGAACGGTTCATCGGCAACGGCCCCTTCAGAGCGCTTGGAATTATCCTCATTATTGCCGCAGGACTTTTCCTGCTCATTGCCAGCGGAGGAGGCGGAGGAGGAGGCTCAAGCAGCCAGGACGGCGCGACATCCATATCAATGGAAGAGGACGTCCGGAACAAAATTGACCTCCTCATGGAGGCGTCCCCCTGCAATTTCGGCTTTGATTCCGATCAAATCGACGCTGTCATGGACATGGTTTCATGCCTGTTCAATCTTATTCTGCAATATCAACAAGGCGGTCTTGCATGCCCCACCGTCGTCATCACCCCGGACAGCATAGACTTGAAAGATCCACCGGAAAACATCACCATCTCAGTTGATTTCGGCCAAGCCTGCGCCGCCTGCGACGCCACGTTCAGCGGATCGGCGACGCTTGCTGTTACGAACATAACGTCAACGGACACAGGATTCACCGCCCAGGCAGAGCTCACCTGCAACAATCTTACAATCGACAGCGCAGCCCTCGGCGGGCAGACCATAATCAACGGCGCCGTCACTGCCTCCCTCTCTCTCACCGTCGGCGCTGCACAGCAGCTTTCCCTCACCGGCGCCATTGCCTTCAACAACTTTTCCGTCGGGGGAACGAATCTGACGGGATCAATCACCATATCACTGCCCAACCTGACGTTTTCGGCGAACAACTCCAATATCCCCTTCTCGATTCAGTTCGCCAACCTTGCCGCCGGCGGCACGACTCTGGCGAACGGTTCGGTAACGGGCTCAATCGCGTGGACTTCGACGGGAGGATCGACAACGTACACGGGATCGCTTAACTTCGCGAATCTCCAGACCTCGGCCGGCACGGTATCGGGGAGCATCAGCGCCTCGTTCACCGGTCTCGACGAACTCTCCGATCTGACGATAACTTTTGGAAACTTCGTTGCGGGAACTCTCTCGGCCAACGGGACAATCGTCGTCACCGATGGGCCAGCCGCCGATGAAACGGCAATCGATATAAATCTGACGACCAGCGAAGGAACTATCGACATGGTCATGATCGTCGCCTACGACGAGGCCACGGAACGGCTGGTCATTTCCAGCGAGGGCAGCGGCACGGCAGGACTCTACAGCGTAAACATAAACGATGTGACCATCGATCCCTCCCTTTGCCAGTGTTATTATCCCGTGAGCGGATCGATAGACTTCACGGGTCAGGGCAAACAAGGCGTGATTGAATTCAGCGGGGATTGCACGGGAACATACA
>JAFGGB010000096.1 GCA_016930775.1 Deltaproteobacteria bacterium | reverse complement strand
ATTGCGATACGTTTTGTCGGAGGTGGCGAACCCCGGCATTGTGTAGGCCTTGATGCCGGTCCGGGGTCTTCCCAGGAGGTCCATCGTCCGGGCGGCGACGATGAGCGCCTGGGCTGAATCGAGGCCGCCGGAAACGCCAATGACAGCGTTATCCGATTGCGATGCCAGAAGACGCTTTGCCAGGCTCGTCGCCTGAATGTTGTATATTTCGCAGCATCGCTGGTTTCTCAGCGAGGCGTCAGCCGGCACGTAAGGGAAACGGGCCGGTCCTTCAGCAAGAAGCAGTTTTTTTTTTGGTATGGGTGCGGTTATATTGATCTGACGAAATCTCGATAGCGCTTGACGATGGTGTCGGGCATTCTGGCCGAAGCTGGTCATTCGCATCCGCTCTTGGGCGAGGCGGTCGAGATCTATATCGGCGACGATCACTTGGGGTTCCTGGGAGAAGCGGAGTGACTCGGCCTTGAGAGTGCCGTTTTCGTAAATGAGGGCATGGCCGTCCCAGGCAAGATCGTTGGTCGATTCGCCGAATCCGGCTGCGGTATAGAGATAGGCGCTGATTGTTCTGGCCGATTGGTTTGAAACGAGACTGTGGCGGTAATCGGCTTTTCCGACAGTGATATTCGATGCCGAAAGATTGCCAATGACGGTAGCTCCCGCCAGGGCTGCAAAACTGGAAGGGGGAATGGGCACCCACAGGTCTTCGCAGATTTCGATATACAGAGAGAAATTCCGCAGCGTAGTCACGGGAAAGATTAAGTCGTTGCCGAAAGGGACGTTCTCCTGGTTGCAGAGGGAAATCGCAGAGATCAAGCCCTCCTCGGCAGGACTGAACTGTCGGGATTCATAGAATTCACGATAGTTGGGAAGGTACGATTTGACGGCAACGCCGACTATCAATCCCCCGTTTATGACAATGCCGCAGTTAAAGAGTCTGTTTCCGACGCACAGAGGCGCTCCGACGACCAGTATTGTAGACGGTATTCTTTTTGACGCATTTACGACATGGCCGAGGGCTGTAAGGACTCCTTTCAGAAGCGCCTCCTGATGAAAGAGGTCGTCGTTGCTGTAGGCTGACATTCCGAGCTCCGGGAAAAGCGCAAGCATTGCGCCTTCTCCTGCGGCCCGATTGGCCAGATCGATTGTTTGTTCCGCATTAAAGAGAGGATCGGCTACGCGTACCGAGGGAATGCAGAGGGCCGTTCTTATGAATCCATGGTTGTAAAGATTAAAAAAAGCTCGTTTTGTCATGATTGTTTCACGTACCCTGCTGCAGAACAACCGGCATTGCGTTGCCGTCTTTCGTGGGCTGGACTTGATGTTGTCAGGTTTCTACAACAGTGGCCGCTCTCCTGTCAATACCTTTGCCTGTTTGTTCAGGTTCCCAGCATTGTTTGTATGTGCCGCTCGATCTCCTGCCTTGGAACGGCGCCGACGATCCTTCCGGCAATCGATCCATTCTTGAAGAGGAGCAAAGAAGGAATGCTTTTGATATCAAGTCGGCCCGCCGTATTGGGGTTTTCGTCCACATTAAGTTTTGCCACGGTCAGGCGATTGCGATAGTCTCGGGCGATGTCTTCGACGATAGGAGCGATCATGCGGCAGGGTGCACACCATGGCGCCCAGCAGTCCAGAAGAACCGGAAGCTTGGACCCGATAACAGCCTTTTCAAAAATTGCGTCCGTCACGGCAATCGGCTCTTCATTCATCTGACCGGATAAGGGACTATGGCATTTGCCGCAGAGTGGACGATCGGATATCCGTGCAGAAGGTATCCTGTTCTTTGCGCCACAGCTTGGGCAGATTCTAAACGATGATTCGCCGCTCACCCCTCATGCTCCCGCGACAGCAACGTTCACCACCGTCGGCTTAAGAATATCAGTCAAAGCCTGTGGTTTTATTTCCACAAGCAGACCTTTCTTCCCTCCATTTATATAAATGGAGGGAAGCCCGAGGATTGTTTCCTCAATGTAAACGGGAAGATTTTTTTTCGTTCCAAAGGGTGATGTGCCCCCGACCAGGTATCCCGTATGACGGGACGCGTCCTTAGGGTCGCAGGTCCTCACGGAACGCAAGCCGAGCAGGCGGGCGACATTCCGTGTGGAAACCTGCCGGTCGCCGTGCATGAGAACGATGAAAGGATTCTTCTTCTCATCTTCCATAACGATAGTTTTCACGACGGCATGTTCATCGATGCGCAATGCCCGCGCGGCCACGGCCGTTCCGCCATGTTCTTCGTAATCGTACGGGTGAGGCGAGAATGGAACACGCTTGTCCCGGAGGACGCGAATAGCGGGAGTTGCCGGTATTTTGTCTTTTCCCGTCATAGCGCACATTCAATATCAAACATTTTCGAACAGGCAAACATCACCGCTCCTTCTTCCAAAGGTTCGCGAGCGGCGGCTTGTCTGCCTCTGGCGTTTCTCAGGATTGCCGGCCCTTGAGCAATCGTTTTCCAAACCTCTTTACGATGTGTCGTTGCCACAGCCTTTCGAATCTGATTGCCATCTTGGCGGCCTGCAACTTCAGCGGATCCCTCATAAGTTCTTCCAAAAAAGGACGCTGACTCCTTACAAAGCTGTCGAAGCGAATCTGCAGCAATTGTTCGTCGGTAAACGATTTTCCACTTATCTGCTCGACATCGTCGGGCGTCAGGGCGAGGCCCGCGATCATTTTAAGGAAATACTCTCCCGTAACGTTTCGGATGCCGTGAGAAAATTCACTGAATCGTTGCGGTGAAAGACCGGAGGCGTTCATGAACTCTCCCTTGCTCATTTTACGTGAGCGGGCATGCTCCCAGAGGCCATGGAAATACTCATTAAATTCAGTTTCTTTTTTCCGTGCTGACATGCCATTGAGAATACCATGTGCCTATGCAAAAGTCCACTATACAAGGGCAAGCGGCTCGAATTGTCTTAAGACGCAAGGCGTCTCGCTGTTGCGTATGTAGAAGCAAAGAATGTAAATAAAATCCCGACAGGTCAGTGCCGGCGCTGTTTCTCGCAAGCCTTTTAAGGCTTCGGCGGAGGCGCTGAGGATATTCCTTCTGTTCCGGGTTTCAGTTTGCCGACCAAAAATAAACTGCCTGTCATGACGGTGCCGATGGCTATTATAACGGCGGAAAAGGAGTTGTGTTCACCCCAGTAACCTATGACGGCCGGGATGAAGCCTGCTCCCGTCAGGTAAGCTATGAGCACGGTCAGCGACACGGACAGATTGCGGAGCTCGGGGCGCGAGAACCCCGATATGAGAGCAAAACCGGCGGGGAAAAAACACACTGATAGGATAGGCTGCAGGAAAACGCTTACAGTAAGAACGTTGCCTGTTCCCAGGCCCATCAACATAATGGTCGCTCCATTAAAAAACAGTGCATATTTTATGAGTCGTTGGTCGCCGAATCGATCGGCAAGCCATCCGGCGATCAGGGCCGATCCGATGACGCCTGCGCGGGAAAAGGCGATGAGGACATTCGCGCTATGCCTCGTAAAGCCATGCTCTGCCACCAGATAGAGAGGAAGCATGCTGAAAATGCCTATGCTTGCGCCAATGGCAATACTGAAGAGGAATGCCATCAGCCAGAAAGTCAAGCTGCCCGTAACCTCGCGTATATTTGCGAAAGAAGGTTCGAGGCCGACCGGACCGCTTTGCACGCCGCTGAATCTGAAGATGCATCCTGTGGCAATAGACACAATGGCGACGAGTGAAACGACTCCCCGCCAGGATGACCAGGGCAGCATGCTTTCCGCTAGAAGAGGGGCCGCGAGGTAGGCGACGACCGGAGCGAGTTCATGCGCGGCAATAGCTTTGCCCCAGTTTGCCCGGGGTATGATCGTGGTAATCATTGTCATTCCCGAGGGAAGATAAACGCCTGCCGAGAGACCCATCACGACCAGAGCTGTTTTTATAAAGATAGGAGAAGTCGATATGCCGATCGTCAATAAAGCGATGCCGATGCCCATGGCCGAGGTCGTTATGGCGGACCGGTGAGAAAATTTAGATGAGAGGAACCCCGATCCAAAAAGGCCCAGGCAATAGCCTATAGAAATATAGAGGAAAAATCTGCCGGCTTCTCCGTGGCCTATGCCGAGGTCCTGTTCTATCGATGGAAGGAGAGGCGAAAGAATGATTCTGGCGAGAAAATTTAGGAGAAAGATTCCCGTAAGCATTGCCAGAAGGATCCAGATTTTACCGCGCCGTTCTGAAGATGTGTCTATCATCGCTCTGAAAATCTTTAAGATGCTCGGTTGTTTTTGAAAAGGTCTCGCCGTTCGTCGTTTATTTCACATCATTTCGCGAGAAATAATCGTTAAGGATAATCCTGTGGTCGAACACGATATTTGCGGGGAGGCTTGCTTTGTGGAAAATGTCCAGGGCTGCCGCATCGTCGCCGGCTCTGGGAACGCCCGTTCCCAGGGCTCTGAATACTGTCGATATGGTATGCATACGGGGATCGCGCGTCGGGTCTGAGTAAGTATGAAGCTGTTCTATGAGAGTGATGTTCAGAGATGTTTCTTCCCGCGCCTCGCGGAGAGCCGCTTCTTCAAGAGATTCGCCATAATCAACGAATCCGCCCGGCAGAGCCCAGCCGACAGGTTCATTTTTTCTCAGTATAAGCACGATTCCACGACCGATTAAT
>JAFGGB010000095.1 GCA_016930775.1 Deltaproteobacteria bacterium | reverse complement strand
TTATCGGCATCGACCTGATCCATATCGCCTCAACCGCATCTTCACCTGTTTCCCACACGGAACATACGAACGGTCCGGAATTTTGCTTTTTCATGTTTTACCTATAATAACGCCACGGCGATACTGTGCGGATTTCTGCATTTACCCTAGCGGAAACAATTTTGCAAGATATCCGTGCTCCGATATAAAGACCCCCGCCGAAAGGCGCCGCTCGCCAATCATGCCGTCAAAATACAATAGGGACAATTTTCGAATGAGGGTATGAAAAAACAGTAATTGTTTCGCACAAGCGCGATGCAGCATATTCTATCGAACCGTCCCGGCGGATATGAAAAGGCCTGTCGTGTCCGGGGACCACGAGACTGACGCTTTTTTTAACAAATGAATAGTTTTTTAATGCAATCATCTCCGAGTGAAAAGCGGGCGGCGCTTTTCCCTGGGTAAAATCCCATCCATTCTTGACGGCATCGCCGGCAAAGAGTATTCGCTCCTCCTCCCAATAAAGCCCTGACGAGCCGGGAGTGTGACCGGGCAGGCAGCGCACCGACATCCCGCCGGCAATCCTGTCCCCTTCTTTGCATGTAACAAGACGGGTCTTTATTGCAGCAACGGCTGAATAGGGCACATAGGGATCGTTGTGTTGCATGTATTCACCCGTCAAGACATATTCAAGCTCCCGCTCTGAAACGAGTATGGACGCCGAGGGAAAGAGTTCCGCATTGATGCAATGATCATAATGAAGATGGGAAATAAAAACTATATCGATCGCTTCGGCCGCAATATTCTGTTGCTTCAGAGCATGCAACAAATTCGACCGGTCGCCGTACGATCCCGTGTCGAAGAGAATTTTTATGTTGTCATATTCTATGATAGAAACAGTGCACCACCCCAGCGATCCCCTCGTAGAGGAAGCAGGCACGCCGGGCAACAGGACTCGGTATGAGAATTTCGACATGGCGACATTTCCTCTACATCTTTATTCTCCGGTTTTTAATCGGGCATTCTTGAGAAGGTCCGCTCCGGAAGGATAAATTCTAAGAAACCGGACAGGATAAGTCGAGAAATAATTTTACCGGTTTTACATACGGCATTAATCCGATTTGGCCAAAAAAACCGATTAGTTTGACGGATTTTAAAATCTTCGACTCCAAGCGCTTTGCCGCAATCATATCAAACTGCTTTTTCAGACCAGGAGGCCGGAAGTGGCGTCTTCCTGAAATAGAGCCTTGCTGCGACCTCTTTTTTTATCTTGCGGCAACCCCAACAATAAACTATATTCTTGCACAGACGAAAACGAATGCAATATTTCCTTCACGGCTGTTTATCTTAAGTATACTGATTATCTGTATTAACGCTCGTCAAACCAAAATAATCGAGGAGGCATGTTCTATGGTTACCCAATGGACTAAACGTTTACTGGCCCTATTCCTCATCACACCTTGTTTATTGATCCTGTCGATGCCGGTTATCGCCACAGCGGCGAGCATTTCCGAGTTCACCTTGGCGGGCGGCAGCGTCGGCGGGAGTTGGTATCCAATCGCCAGCGCGATCACTGAACTCCTTAACAAGGAGTTGAAATCCAATATCGCTTCAGCAAAACCGGGCGGGGGCGTATCGAATCCCATCCTCGTCAGCACCGGGAAGATGAGCGCAGGGTTTTCTTATTCATCGTTTCTAGTAGTCGCGACCAAATCGGAAGACCCCTATGAGGGAAAGCCGAAAATGACGAACTTGCGCGCTATCAGCATGCTTTTCCCAATGTACTGGCAGATCATATGCGACGCAAAGCTTCCCTACAATTACATTGGCGAATATATAAAGAACAAATATCCTGTAAAACTATGCCCCACAAAACCGGGGCACGGGGATTACTGGGTAACTGAGAAGGCTTTCGATTCAATGGGTGCAAAATTGGGCGACTTCAATCAGTGGGGAGGAAAGGTCGATCTCGGCGGACTGAATGAACTATCTTCACTATACAAGGATCGACATATTGACATGGCCTTCACACATAACGTTGTGCCTCTCGCAGCTTTCAGCGACATGGCCGTTTCGAGAGAGTCTAAACTGCTGAACGTTGACGACAGCATCTTGGCCTACTTAAATAAAGAATACAATATGAAAATCGGCTATATACCGGCCAACTCATACAAGGGGATGAAAGAGCCGGTTAAAACCGCCGGCATGTCGGCAGTTCTCTTTGTAAGAGACGACATACCCGACGATGTCATCTATGCTCTCACCAAGGCGATCGTGGAAAACAAAAAATATCTAACGAGCGTCAACAAACTTTTCGAAGACTACGATCCTGCGACAGCCTGGAAGGATGTGGGCGCCCCGCTGCATCCGGGAGCGGCTAAATACTTCAAAGAAAAAGGATACATGAAGTAGCGCTTTTATAGTGGGGGAGGCTTCCGAACCTCCCCCACTGTTTTTCCCCAGGAGTTTTTCTTCAGCTCTGAATTCCTGTAGGAACAAGTTCTTTTTGTATTTTCCGCTGATTGCCACCGAGAGTGTGCCGTCGATCCTGAATATCAAGGAGTGCCCGTATGTCTACACAAGAAAGTAAAGTCCAGGACATATTCGAAAGCCCAATGCGCAAGAACCTCGGCAGTCTGTCAAGCATTGTTCGGGTTGCGGCTGCCGCCATGTCCCTCCTCCATCTGTACACAGCGGCCTTCGGCACGTTCCAGGCCATGATACAGCGGTCCATGCATCTCATTTTTGCCATCCCTCTCATTTTCATCCTCTATCCGGCATCAAAAAAGCAAAAAGATGAGATTCGGTTATTCGATATTTTTCTAGTGCTGCTTTCTATCGGGGCATACGGCTGGATCATGCTGCAGTATGAGTCCCGCCTTGCAATACGATTGCCTTATGTAGACCCATTGAACGTCTACGATTACATTTTCGGCATTTTGGCTATTCTCCTCGTTCTCGAAGCCAATAGACGAACAATGGGTTGGCCTCTTGTAATAATTACAGTATGCGCAATAATTTTTAATTTCATTGGACCATATATCCCCGGCCCGTTTGCCCATTCGAGTTGCACCTTGGAATATTTTATCGATCACGTTTACTTAAACACCGAAGGACTGTTCAGCAGCATTACCGGCATCTCGGCCACGTATGTTATTATATTTATTATATTTGGCGCTTTTCTTGACGTTTCCAATATGGCCGCCTTTTTTCTAAATCTGTGCAACGCCCTGACAGGAAAATATCCCGGAGGCGCCGCTAAAACTGCCGTTCTTTCGAGCGCCATGCTTGGTTCGATATCGGGCAGCGGCGTCGCGAATGTCGTCACAACGGGCGCCTTTACGATCCCCATGATGAAAAAAACAGGCTATTCGGCCGAAGAAGCAGGCGCAATTGAAACGGCAGCTTCATGCGGAGGTCAGATGCTTCCTCCCCTCATGGGCGCCGGCGCCTTTGTCATGGCTGAGTTCACAGGCGTTCCCTATATCGATATCGTCAAGGTTTCTATTGTTCCGGCCATTCTCTATTATCTCATGGTTTATTGGAATGTTCACCTTGCAGCCATTCGGCGCGGACTGACGGGCCTCTCGCCGGAAAACATTCCTAACCTCTGGCAGGTAATGAAATCGGGAGGACATCTGCTGATACCTATAGCCGCTCTCGTCATCCTTATGCTTAGGGGATACACTCCTTTCTATGTCGGAGCAATCACCATCGCACTCGTCGTAATCATCGGTCATTTCAAAAAGAATACTCGCTTCAATTTTCAAAAGCTCTTCAGGGCTCTTGAGCTGGGCGCGGAACGATCGATTTCAATGGCATCAGCAGCAGCCTGCGCCGGTTTAATTCTCGGCGTTGTTTCCCAGACAGGATTCGGCATTCGGATGAGCTCTCTCATCCTTTCGATATCCCAGAACAATCTTTTCCTTACGCTAATCCTTGTCGGCATTGTCTCATACATTCTCGGCATGGGACTGACGGTTGTCACTGCGTACATCATTGCGGCCGTACTGGCCGTTCCTGCTCTCGTAGAACTGGGGGTGCCGGTTCTTGCAGCTCACTTGATCATATTCTGGTTCAGCCAGACTTCAAACGTATCGCCGCCCGTATGCCTCGCCGCCTATGCAGCCGCCGCTATAAGCGGTGGAAATCCCATGAAAACAGGCTTTACCGCATTTAAATATTCTCTAGGCATGATCCTCATTCCCTTTCTTTTTGTCTATACTCCCTTTGTATTTCTATCCTATAAAACGACTGTCCTGAGTTATGTGTGGTACACTTTGACAACGGCTATCGGTCTTGCTTTCACTGTCTTCGCGATAGAAGGATTCGTAAAGAAACCGTTGGGCGCGCTGGAGCGGCTTCTCGTAGCCTCAATAGCCATAATGCTTTATCTGCCTTGGACCTATTTAAAAGTTGCCGGCATTATCTTATTGCCCCTTTTCTATTATTTTCATCTCCGGCAAAAAAAGACTGCCCTGTGAAAAGGATATCCTGCTGCATTTGATGTGGAGGTTTTGAAATCATGTATGATCTGGTAATTCAGAACGGTTACATCGTAGATCCAAAGAACGACAGGGAAGGATGCTTATCGTTGGCTTTAGAGGGCGGCAGGATAGCCGAAGTATCGGATAAGCCAATGCAAGCCAAAGCTTTCTTCGATGCCGGAGGACTGCATGTAATGCCCGGCATGATCGATATGCATGTACATGTTACGTCCCTTTTCGCCGGCAATTACGGAATTCCCATGATAGCCCAGTCGGGCGTCACGTCGGCCATTGATTTTTCAGGACCCATTAGCGAGATTAAAAAAGTTTTGGCAGACAAGGGTTCAGGAATCAACATCGGATGTTGCGAAGCCATAATACCGGGCATGACCGTAGACACCGACGACCTCAGCCGTGAAGACCTGGAAAAATTCATTGAACGGAGCCTGGAGAATGGCGCACTTGGAATAAAATTGCTCGGCGGCCACTTTCCGTTGACATCTGAAGCCACGGAAGCTGCGATAGATGTCGCAAATATGAAAAAGGCTTTCATAGCCTGCCATTCGGGAACAAAGGCCAACGGCAGCAACATCGAAGGGTTCAAGGAGACAATAGAACTGGCAGGAAAAAATCCTCTCTTTATCGCTCATATCAATGCATACTGCCGAGGATTGGTAAAAAAACCGCTTCTTGAAATCCAGGAAGCCCTGGACTGCCTGGAGACTCATCCGAATATCCGCAGTGAATCGCATATGGCGCATATCAACGGCACCTCGGCAATAATCGAAGGAGGCAATCCCAAGAGTCATGTCACAAGGAATTGCCTGAAAATGGCCGGCTATGAGGACACTGAAGAGGGGCTCAGGCAAGCCATCCTCGATGGCTACGGTCTTATACATATTAGCGACGAGACAAGCATACGCCTTGCTTCAGGCGATGAGGCCATTTGCTATTGGGAAGGAAAAGGCACAAAGACAGGAATCAGTTTCCCTGTGAACAGAAGAGATACGGCTTTTCTCTGTGCATCGGCGAAAAGTGCGAATGGTTCTTTCTCCATAGATGCCTTATCAACGGACGGCGGCGGCATTCCACGAAACAACCTCCTTCAGATGGGACTATGTCTCGTTAAATTCGGCGCCTTGTCGTTAAGAGAGTTCGTTCACAAGACATCCACCCGTCCGGCTGAACTGCTCGGCTTGAAATCCAAGGGCAATCTTAGCCCGGGTTGCGACGCAGACATTACTATCTTCGATTATGAAAAGCAGCGTGCGATTCACTCGTTGGTTGATGGCGCCTTCGTTCTTCGCGACGAACAACTGGTAGGACAAAAAGGGAAAATCATCACTACGTCGTACGGTGAAACCTCGCTTAAGGAAGATAGGATACCCAGGATTGTCATTGATAGCAAAGCTTTATATGGTCGATAAAAGAAACTATTACCAACCTGAGGTCTACCGATTACAGTTTAGAGCGGCGACAATGTTCTTGCCTATTTCCGGTCCAGTTCCTTTCTGACGGCGAGACCGATCTTCTCCAGAACATAGGGTTTGCGGACGAAGGTCCCTGCGCCCATTTCCTGGGCCTTTTCGACGCGGGCTGTCTCCGAAAAACCGCTGACAATAACCGCCTTCTGACGCGGGTTAATTTCAAGAGCTCTCCGGTAGGTCTCCAGCCCGTCGATTCCTGGGTCCATAATCATATCCAGGACCATCAGGTCGACCTTTCCGCTTCGGAGACAGTCAATCGCCTCCTCGCCGCCGGCAACAGCCTCGACCGCATACCCCAGCCTTTTCAACATGCTGATGGCCAGTTCCCGCTGTTCCTCCACGTCGTCCACAACCAGAATCCTTTCGCCGTTGCCCCTGTAGAGGGCAGAATCAACGATTTTCCCTCTTTTTGCCGTCTCCTCTCTGGTAACGGGAAGATAGATGGTAAATGCGCTCCCGGCGCCCTCCTCGCTTTGGACATCGATGTATCCGTTGTGATCCTTCACGGTTCCCCAGACGACTGTCAGGCCAAGTCCTGTCCCGCTCCTGCCCATGACTTTCTTCGTATAGAAGGGCTCGAATATTTTTCCCATGTCTTCGACAGCTATTCCCTTGCCCGTATCGGAAACGGTCAATATGACGTAATCCCCTTCCGGCATATCGTCATATCCCTGTATGGGGATGTCTAAATACCGATTCTCCGTTGCGATCGTTATGTCTCCACGGCCCGATATGGCCTCGGCAGCGTTGGAGACAAGATTCGCTATCGTTTTGCTCAAATGGACGGGCGAGCCCTTGACATTCAAGAGTCCCTCCGTCAAATCGATGCGGAATTTGATTTCCTGGCGCTCCGACCTCAGCTTCTCGTATTCCGGCGTTGCGAGATAATCGGAAACGATCCTGTTCAGATTGACTGCTTCCGAAACATGTACGCCTCGTCTGGCCAGTGTCAACAGATCCTGAATGATCGCGGCGCCTCTCAAGGCGGATTGCACGATGCTGTCGGCGTATCTCTTTGAGGAACTGCCTTTCGGAAGGCTTTCCCCCAGCAGTTCCGAGTACCCGACCAACACCCCCAAAACATTGTTCAGATCGTGGGCTACGCCGCCAGCCAGGGTCCCCAGGGCCTCCATTTTCTCCGCACGGTTCAAACGGTCCGCCAGCTTTTTGCGCTCCGTGTCATCGCGGATGCACTCGATGGCGGCAATAATGTTGCCCTTGGAATCGTGAAGAACGGATGCCGTCGCATGCACGTAGACATCGCCGGGCGGTATGTCGGGCGTAAATGCTTCACCGAGAATTACGTTTCCCATCCTCCGGATGATTGTATATTCCTGTTCCGTCTCCTTATACGGGTGAAGGGCGTAATCAATGAGGATCGGCCTTCGTTCTCCATAAAAGGGCAGAGCGTATTCGTAGTTGCCCTTCCCGAGCATATCCTCCTTTCTGACGCCGGTCATTGTTTCCATGGCCCGGTTCCAGGCAATCACCCTTCCCTCCCGATCGACAACCAGGGTGGCGTCGGGAAGAAACTCAATAATGTCTTCCAGCCTCCTCCGGGATTCGCGCAATTCCTCTTCCGCTTGCTTTCGGTCTGAGATGTCTATGAGGGAGGCCACGCTTTTTTTCGTTCCTGGTATGATGTCGACGATAAGCAAGATATCCTTGGTGTGGCCGTCTCGATGCACAAGCCGAAACTCATAACTCCTTTTCG
>JAFGGB010000094.1 GCA_016930775.1 Deltaproteobacteria bacterium | reverse complement strand
GGTTTTGCGACGGTCGAACTCGACAGGCTCACCACGAGACCGTCGATCTGGGTCCACTTATAGGTCAGCGCGTCGCCCGCGTCGGGATCGCTCGATCCCGAACCGTCAAGCGTTGCCTTGCTGCCCTCTTCAACGGACTTGTCGGCGCCGGCATTCGCCTCGGGCGCCCTGTTTGTCTGTTGCGGCATATAACGAACATAGGTGTTTGTATACCGCCCGGCTGTGTCAAAGAGAGGATACTTGAGACCTATTGCGCCGGTGCTGTTTTCTATGCCTGCCGTAGTAAAATTAAACGTGTTGTCGGATATGCCTCTCGATACGACATTGAGGTAGTTAACCTGTATCGCGTTCGTTCCTTCGAAGAGGATGATCTGAAAGGAATTCAGATCGCTCTGGTTGCGCTCGTAGGGCACTTCCATGAACTGAACGACAAACTCTCTGTTCGGCGAAACCCCCCGGGTTTCGTAGCGGACCCTGATGGGTCCTCAGACATAGGGCGCCAAGGCGCCCATCACTCCCGCGATGTAGTTGTCCACCCTGCCGCCGATCTTCGGAATCGGTTCGCCCAGGAAGTAAGCGTAATTACCGCCTGCGCCCTCGAAGGTGATGTACCCGTATATCGATATATATACCTTGCTATACGTGTTTCCGTAAAATTTAAAATTGAATCCCAGATCAATGGCTGGCGTGATTTTCAACTTTGTTTCTTTGAAATCGCATGTGCCGCCACTGCCTCCGAGAGTTGCGGCGCCGGAAATTTCCTTCCAGGAGAAGGCAGCAACTCCGTTCTCTCTGCTGTCGTAGAATGTATAACCGCCCCTGTCCGGCCCCCCGGTCAGAGCAAAGGCGCCTGGAGTCATCACGAATGCCGAAACCCAAACCGCAAGGAAGACGAACATCGATCTTCGAAATTTCATAATTCAATACCTTTCTTTAACGTTGATACCGCCTGATCAGTGGTTGCAACACACCACACCTGGTCATTCGGCACCATCCTCCCCTGGCGCCGTTTCCGGCCGCGACGGCATTGCGATCATGTTTTTTCTGGTTAGCCGTCACTACTAAATATTCACTACCGATCATAAGCAATAGACGTGCCACAATCCGGTTGAATGATCGCCCCGCTCCGATATGCCTCCAATAGCCGATTGCTTCATAGATCGCTCATAATACATGCAAGAGCTGCAATATCCGCGAAAGAGCCTTTCGTGGTGATCATCGCCGTTTCATGGTGGAAATAACCGTTAATCCGCTTTCGAGGAATACTATAAAGAGAGGGCAACAAATGCAACAAAAAATATTCTTCCGGCGATCTATGCGGCATAATTTTCATTCACTCTGAAAGTTTTGCCGGGGCGTCAATTCCCCAGCGCCCTTCCCTGGCCGCCAGAGAGAAGGATTGTCACAGTATCAGAGGAAGGCCCAGGAGAAAAACGACAGCTGCGGCGCCGATAGTGGCGCCCTTTGGCGGAAAGGGCCTCAGTCCAGTCGATACTACCGCTGGAGAGGTTTTTCTGCCGGTTATCTTCCGCCGCATGGGTTT
This sequence comes from Deltaproteobacteria bacterium, assembly GCA_016930775.1. GTDB lineage: Bacteria > Desulfobacterota > Syntrophia > Syntrophales > UBA2210 > JAFGGB01. The sequence continues at coordinate 2,868 of JAFGGB010000094.1, read as the reverse complement.
TTCCACCGTTTCCCACAGGAGATATGAGCCGGCAAGGACCATAACCCAGAAATAGAGATACTGAGCCCAGCCGGGGAAACTGGTTGCGCTCTCGAGGCGCACGCGGTAATAGCGTATGAGAATCTGATGCAGAAGATACATAGAAAAGCTTATTTCGCCGAGGAGAACAAAACCTTTCGATGTGAGCGCCCGGGAAAGGGCGCCCTGTTCCCTGGCCATGACGAATATAAAAACGGCGAAGACAATGGCGAAGAGCCCTCCTCCGTCGAGCCAGAGACGTCCCGCCGGCCCGATCAGCGGTTCCAGCCGTTCCGTCAACGTCTGCCCGCCGATCATGACGGCCAGTACGAGGAGAGCCAGCCACGCCTCTGCTACGGTGGCGCGATGCCCTTTCGATCCCGGCACATTATCGGTCTGCAAGAATAGAAGGGCCGCCGCCATGCCGAGCGCAAACTCGAAGAGGCGGGTTGCAGGAGAAATAGCAACTACTCCGACGAAACCGACGCCGCCTTCCCAGCCCGCTGGAAAGCCAACATAATTGCACAGCGCCACTGCGGTAAGAGAAATCGCCAAGGCGCAGGCGAGTTTCCAGCGCCAGCTTTCGCTCCATCGCCAGAGAAGAAAGGGAAAGAAGAGATAAAAACCAAACTCCGTTGAAATGCTCCAGGAAACGCTGTTGAAAGACCAGAAGTAGGCGCGGTCGGGAATCCAGGAATGCACCATAAAAACGTTCGCCGCAAAGGGAGCGGAAAGGAAGAGCGAAAGGACTCTCCCCCCGAGCGGCTCGACCAAATAGTCCCAAAGAAGAAGAATCGACAGAAACAGCGTACAGAGGTGAAGGGGCCAGACGCGGCCGATGCGGGCCCGGTAAAAATTCATTATGTCCCGCGGGTTGTCCAGAGAGCGGTACACGTAGGTAAGGATGAAACCTGAAAGGACAAAGAAAAACGAAACGGCATGTCCGGTCGGTATGAAGCGGTTCCAAGCCGGGTCGAGGCCGAAACTTCCCGTGGAATGGTGGAGAACGATCACCGAAGCGGCAAAGAATCGCAGAGACGTCAGAGCATTGAGTTTTCGCGTGCGTTTCATCATGTTCGATCCACCGCCGAGGACGAAAAATTTCCGCCCCTCAATCGATATTTTCCTTGATCCATGCCCAGGTTCTGTTCAACCCTTCGCGGAACTCCGTTTTCGGCGACCATCCCAGTTCATTCCCCGCACGGCTGATATCGAGGCAGTTTACGGGGACATCGAGACTCCGTCCTTCCTCGTAACAGACGACGGGCTGCCGTTCTGTCACTTCGCCTATGAGAGCGACAATGTCGTTGAGCGAGCGAGCGACTCCCCCGCCGATGTTATAGATCCTGGAGGGACTCTTCTTCTCGACTGCGGACATGAAGGCGGGGACGAGATCGCCTATATAGAAGTAGTCCCTGGCGACGGAACCGTCGCCCCATATGACAATAGGTTCCCCTCGAGCAACTTTGCCAAGAAAGACTGCGACGGCCCCCTGGGCCGCCCGGGTTCGCTGCCGCTCTCCGTAGGGATTCGCCAGGCGCAGAACAGTGTAGTCCAAACCGTACAGTCTACGGTACAGGGCAAGGTACTTCTCGATGGCCAGTTTCGTTATTCCATACGAGCAGATGGGATTCGTCGGGGCGTCCTCGGCAACAGGGAGCGACATCGGCACGCCGTAGACGGTTCCTCCGGACGATGCGAAGACAATTCTCTTAACAGCGGCTCTCCGTGCCTCATCGAGGAGGTTGAGCGTCCCGATTACATTGCTTTCAACATCGTAGGCGGGGTTCTCGTTCGAGGGCCCCGGCACGGTCGTGCCGATGAGATGAACGATGACGTCCATGCCGTCCAGGATCCTTGCGAGATCGGTGCGGTTGTGAAAATCGCCGCTGACACATTCGATCCCCGAAAGCACTCCGGAGAGATTGTCGGTATGAACATTGGGAAGATCGAAAACGCGGACCCTGTGGCCCCTTTCCACGAGACCGTCGACCACATGGGACCCGATGAAACCGGCGCCTCCCAGAACACAACAGTTCATGACGTTTCCCCGCTCCTTCCCTGGGCGTTCCGCCGTCGCTCCACGGCCTCGGTGTAGAAGGCGCCGTAGGCCTCCCGGACGACATGAATATCAAAATTTTTCCGTATAAAATCGGCGGCCTTGAGTCCGAGATCGCGCCGGAGACCGGGGTCGCCGGCCAGCCGCGCAAGGATCTCCGCGTAGGCTTCGCTGTCCTTGGAGTCCTTCACGAGGAAACCGTGCTCCGGCCGAACGAGTTCCGCCACGCCCCCTACGTCGGGGGCGACGCAGACAAGCCCCGTGAGCATGGCCTGGTAGAGAACCATGGGAATGCCCTCCCATGCCGATGTCAGAAGAAGGACATCGCCCACCTCGTACCAGGAGGGCAGCTTTTCCAGGGGCTGGTCGCCATAGAGCCTGATAGAGCCTGAAAGACCCTCTGTCTCGATGAATCTCATGAGCTCGTTCTTTTGAGACTCAAGAGAACCGTCGCCGATGACATGAACGAGGAAGGGAACGCCTCTGTCCCGAAGGCGACGCGCCGTATCGGCCATCACGAGGGGCTGTTTCTGCCGGTCGAGCCGGCCGACGAAAAGAATGTTCAGAGCGTCGGGCGCTTTCAGGGACAGAACGGCGGGATCGGCGGCGAAGGCGGCCGGCTTGAAGGATTCGGCGTCAATGCAGCCGTAGATAAGCCTGAACTTCTCCTCGCCGAGATAGGGAAATTCCCTCATTATTTCTTGTTTTACATTGACGGATTCCACGTTGTAGTAGTCGACATAGGCGTCGTAACGGAGGGGCACGTCATAGGGATATCCCACCTTTTTCCC
>JAFGGB010000093.1 GCA_016930775.1 Deltaproteobacteria bacterium | reverse complement strand
GCCTTGCTTGGAATGCCTTGACAGATTTTTACGGCAATGTTACACAATGTACACATTTCTCAGTAGTTGCAACGCTTTGCAGCGAGAACCAGTTCTATCGAATTAACATTAACGGCGGACGGCCACTGATTCTTATCGATAGCCGGACAACAGAAACATATTAATTTTTCTATTGAATAATCAGCATCTGTCCCCAATTTCTCCACGCAACGTTATACCAGGCAGGTATGCACCAATGACTGAATCGAGACCTTCCATCAATGAGGTATGGCTCCGCCTCAAGTCCCTTGAAGGGCAGGAGTTCGAGACCAAAACCGGCAAGCATTTCACATTTACAATTTCAGGCGATGTATTTAGGCCGAGTCGAACGAAGTACAACATTTCTAAAGAAGACTTCGCTCAAGCGCTTGCCAGGGCGCCTTTCGATGGTCCGGGTGTCGTGAACAGACTGGTGCGCGGCCCTGCGTACATTTGGGCAACTCTGCACGATCGACGAGTGCGTCGCAATGACTGGTGATATTGGCATAACCTACCGATCAAGACGATCCGCTGCCGTACGAGTCTTTATATCCCGTTGGTGATGGCAAGAATGAAAAAAAAGAATAGATTACCCTGAATAACAGAATAACAATGGAAAGCCGGTAATTCTTATCGACAGCCGGGCACCAGATACGCATTAATTTTTCCATCAAATAATCGGGGGCACGATCAGAGCTGTCCCGAATTGCTCCAACGGTTTCTTCGATTCACCAGCCATCCACATCCAGTACGCTGGTCAGTTTTTTGAGGAATCGCGATATCGAGTAGAAGATGGCGCCTGCCGTAAAAATCATGATCCACATCCCGTCCGCTTCAAAGGCGCCTCCTACTATATAATCACTGATTACTGCGATGAAAGTGAAAATGCTGATGATGGCAAACAGGCTCTGGCTCTCGTTTCTTAGCACTTTTTTGAATGAGAATTGCTCCGGCGAAGGGCGCCATTGACTGAACTTTGGTATGAAAGCTGGCGTTTTTTCGGCCCAGTCGAGAAACTCTTGACCGAAGCCATCCCGAAGGAACTCTTCCTCCGCATAGATTATTCGCTCGTAATAGAGCCAGAATATCAGTGAACACAGGACGCTGATCCACCACGCCCGGAAGAAGAGAGAAACACCAAGCCATATGATAAAATTGCCCAAATACATCGGATGGCGCACCACGGAATACATGCCGGATGTGTTCAACAATTCGGCGATTTGTTTGCGGGTGTTCGTGCCGGATGTACCTACGGGCGCCCGTCCGATAGTGAAAATGCGGATGCCCAGACCTGTTAATGATATGAAGAGACAGAGGATCTCCCAGAGATTATCGAGTTTTTGACTGTGGAGGGGATATTCGAAATGTTTCATCCCCAGAAGGGCAAAGATGATCAGAAGCATCGGAAGATAGCTTCGCCATCGGAAAAGCCAGTCTCCCTGTTTTTTCAATTCTTCCCGTAAAGCCATTTTCGCAACTCCTGCCGTTTATCTATCGATCCATTATTCATGCAGCCGGAAAGGAATCCGGCCTGCCGGTTGCTTTCTTCTATAGCCGCATTTTCTCCCGAAACATTGCTTTGTATATCTTTTTTCATGGAAAAAACAATCGTTATCTCAAGGGATAACCAGAGGATTGATGCCGTCAGCGCTTGAGTCCATTGCAACAGCCCGAGGAGGATGGCTAATTCAAAAAAACCGGATGCACGGCGCCTGCATTCTCGAGTCCTGGGGACATACGCCCACTTGATATCTGGAATCTCTATGATATTCTGACGACGGGAATTTTTGACCTTGCAACGGGTGCATTTTTGACAAACGGAGGCTTTGCCTTCAAGCATAGAAGGACCCTGACAATTATGACGGATCGAGTTGATGTCGTTATTGCAGGCGCCGGTCCCGCAGGAGCTCACTGCGCACGGCTCCTCAGCCGGCGCGGGCTCTCGGTGACGCTGGTGGAGCGGCATCGCCTCCCTCGGTACAAGGCTTGCGGCGGCGGATTGCCCGTAAAAGCTCTCCGTCTCCTCGACATCGACGTATCGGCTGCTCTGGAAGTTGAGGTCCGGGAAGCTCTCGTCACCTGTTGCGGGAACCGGCCGGTCGTCATTAAATATCCGGCCGCTGTCGGCTGGATGGTCATGAGGGATACATTCGATCATATCCTCGCCGATGGGGCAGCAGATGCCGGGGCCCGGATCTGCGAGGGCGAGACGGTTAGGACCGTCGCCGAGGAACCGGATTGCTGCCGCATCGAAACGACTCGGCGAACCTTGCGTGCGGATTATCTTATCGGCGCCGATGGCGCCAACAGCACGGTGGCTCGTACAGTTGCCGGGCACGGCGCAGTGAAGAAAGAAGTTGCCGTTGCCGGGGAAATCTTTGTTTCCCCAGCCGATCTGGAGCGGCAGGGGCCGCGGGCAAGCTTCGACTTCGGCGCCGTTCCGGACGGATATAGCTGGATTTTTCCTAAAAAAGATCACTTCAGCATCGGTCTTTACAGCAGCGGCGAGCGGCTGTCGGACCTGAAACGCCGACTTGTCGATTTCATCGGGCGTGAACCGGTCCTCCGCAATTACAGCAAGCTGACCCTCAGAGGACATCTGCTCCCGCGGGGCGACGAGCTGCCTTTGTATGGAACGAAGAGGATTTTTCTCTGCGGAGATGCAGGCGGCATGGTGGACCCCTTTTTCGGCGAAGGCATTTACTACGCCCTGAAGAGCGCCTCTATCGCCACCGAAGAGCTGTGTCGGCGCATGGCCGGCGATTCAGACGAACGGGTCTACACGGTTGCTATCAAAGAGCAGATCGGACGTGATTTAGCATACGCACGAATGATGGCGATGAAATTCTATCGTTCCGTTGAGCGGTACTATGGCCTGATGGAAAACAATCCGGCAATTCAGAAAGCCTTCACCGGGATAATCACCGGAGAATACAGTTTCAGGGAGTGCTTCTTCAAGAGCCTTCTTGCTCTTCCTTTTTCTGTGCTGCCGAAAAGAGGCCCTTCTCCTTCCGGCGGCCTGTCGGCGATCTCCTGATACGCAAACCTTGCAAGCGATTCGATCTGTTATGACTCTATGTCTGCCCTTACTGTTGACGGCCGGGGGATCTGGACGCAGGCGCCGTGCATGCGGACATTGTTGAACAGCCTCCTTATAAAGGTTTTTTCAACGGTTTCTGACAGTGTTCTCTGATGATCTCCAGGAATGTTTCTCCGTATTTTTCAAGTTTTGCCGCGCCGATCCCGTACAGCGCCGAAAGGCTTTCCCTGGTCCGGGGGCAATAAAAGGCCATTTCCTTCAACGTCCGGTCATGAAAGACGGCGAAAGGAGGAATGTTTGCCAGACCGGCTATTTCCTTCCGCTTTTTCCGTAGGGCTTCAAAGAGGACGGAATCATAGTCGCCCAGTTCCCTTTCCCGCTGCCTGAGGACTCCGCCCTTTTCTTTTTTCGCCTCCTCCAGCTTTCCCATGACTGTCTCTTCTCCCCGCAAGACTTCCCAGGCCTTCGGGGTCAGTTTCAGTGTTCCGTGGGTGTATTCGTACATCAACAGCCTTTTCTGAATCCACTGGCGGGACATGTGACGCCACTGCTTTGCGGAATAGGCCGTTCCGATTCCATAGGTTGACAGTTGATCGTGTCTGAATTTCAGGACCTTCTGGGAGCTGGACCCCCGCAGGACGTCAATGACGTGGCCGGCGCCGAATGCTTCCCCCGTCCGCTTGACGCAGGAGAGAAACATCTGAGCGGGGACCGTCATATCCACCAGGTCCTTTTGTTCCGTTTGGCAGTTATCGCACATCCCGCACCGTTCAAGATCGAACGTTTCGCCGAAATAAGTCAGCAGGGGAACGCGGCGGCAGAGGTCCGTTTCGGCAAAGCCCACAAGGGTGTTCAGGAGGATATTGGCCACCCGTTGTTCCTGATCGGTTTTTTGCCCGATAAAGTATTTGAGTTTCTGAATATCCCCATAGCCGAACAGCAAAAGGCAATGGGCAGGCAGACCGTCCCGTCCCGCTCGACCGATTTCCTGATAGTAGTTATCGATGCTCCTGGGCAGATCGTAATGGACGACAAACCGGACATTGGACTTGTTAATGCCCATGCCGAAGGCGATCGTCGCCACAATGATCTGGATATCGTCGCGGCTGAAGAGCTCCTGATTCTCCGTACGCTCCCTTTCCGAAAGACCGGCGTGATATGGCCGGACGGAATAACCCTTCCGATGGAGGATTGCATGGAGATTCTCCGTCTGCTGGCGGGCGCCGCAGTAAATGATCCCCGATTCGTTTCGATAGAGCTTCAGGAAGGCTAGCAGTTGATCGATGGGTTCCGTCTTCGGGGTCACTTCCAGCAAGAGGTTGGGGCGATTGAAACTGCCGATGTATTCGTTGAGATCATTGATATTCAGGGATTTCTTTATATCCTCCCGGACCCTCGGCGTTGCTGTGGCCGTCAGAGCCGCGCAGACCGCATCGGGAAAAGCGGTGCGGACTTCCGCCAGTTTCCGGTATTCCGGGCGAAAATCATGGCCCCACTCGGAGATGCAATGGGCCTCGTCAATAGCGATGCAATCCACCTTTATTGAGGAAAGCAGGGCCAGGGTTCGCGGGGCCAGCAGCGCCTCCGGGGCCAGATAGAGAAGCTTGACGCTGTTCGCTTTGAGCTTCGATATATGATCGTTGTATTCTACGCTGCTCAGGGTGCTGTTCAGGAAGAGGGCCGGAACACCGCATTCCCGAAGCTGGTCAACCTGGTCCTTCATGAGTGAAATCAGAGGAGAAACAACTATTGTCAATCCGTGAAAAATCATCGCCGGAATCTGATAGCAAAGGGACTTGCCGCCTCCCGTCGGCATCACGACCATGGCATCCTTTTTTTCCAGGATATGAGAAATTATTTCTCCCTGGAGGGGCCAGAATGCATCGTAACCGAAGACCTTTTTCAGGATCGCGTGCGCCTGACTGACATTCACACTCATTGTTTACGTCGAGTTTTCCGGTTTCTCTCGATTGTGAAAGTTTGAGACTTGTTGTATCCGTGGCCCGAAAAAGACCTCTCAGGTTCCTTTGAGAAAACGCTGTTCAATGAGATCGGCGAAGAGGTCGCCCCTGTGGCGCGGATAGCAGGGCACATGAAGGCCCAGATGGGTATCGCAGGCAATGGCTATGAGCTGTTCGTCCTCCAGGCACAGGAGGTCGTCGATTGATTCGGAGGCCGATACTTCGACTTTAGGAGACTTGGTTTCCTTGTGGCCCTCCACCAGGACAATGTCCGCTTCCGTGACGAAGCGCCGGCAGAGTTCCTCAATGGAATAATCACGGGCAACCGACTCGATAACGGCAATCTGTGCGGGCGAGGAGATCATGGTCATCACAGCGCCGGCCTTCCGATGATGCCACGTGTCTTTTCCCTCGTGATCTATCTCGAAGGCATGAAGGGTGTGTTTTATCGAAACAACACGATACTTCCGTCTGGTAAGCTCGCCAATGACTTTTTCGATGAGCGTCGTTTTTCCCGAATTTGATTTTCCCACAAAGGCTGCTATCGGAATCATTTTTTTCTCTCTCCCTGTTACACCCTTAATCGGTTTTCCCCCGGAGGAGATTGACGAACCGGAGATACGGCCGGAGCGCCGGAGTTCCCCCACCTTCCGAAATGATTTTGAGTATCGAGCCCGTGTCGCGAGGAACGGCGCCTCCCAGGTGCGTCACCGGCGTACCGGCGAAGACTTCCCACGAGAGGGGAGTGGACGGACCCAGCAGAGCCACATGCCGGGGCTTTTCGAGAGAATCTAAAACATCGTCGATTGTACCGTTGATGATCGACGTGGCTGTAATAATTACCACCGTTGCATCGGTCGGAACGGCATTGATCCTTTTTTCTCTCCCCGGCGGCAGTCGCGACGGATCGCGCTCGATAATTTCAAGCCGTGCTCCCGTAGCCCCTATCCTCTCAACGAGCGGCCCGAAGAAACCCACCATGGCAACCCGGTCATCGGGGCCGAGTTTCATGAGTTTCACCGCGTCGCCTTCTTCTCCGCCTGCATCCTTGTTGATGAGCGCGTTCGCAACGGCCAACCCAACAGTCTTCTCTACGATATCTGTTCCGGGCAGGAGGAATTCCAGTATGCTCAGTACGGACGAACCGCCGACTCGGCCGGCATACGGAAGCAAAGAACACCCTGTTTGAAGTTCCGCTCTCAACAGGGCCGCCAGCCCCAAGCTGCCGTTGCTAAGCAATGCTCCGGCATACCCCAGCCCGATCCGCGCATCCTTTACTATGTTGTCTCCGGCTCGCTTCACGCATTGGCCGTACAGCCTTTTGGCAATTCCCCCACCAGCCGCCACTTCACCATCCTCCTTAGAGTTATCTACCGAATTTCAGAGCATCGGTCAAGAAAACCCCCTAAAGGCTATCGTTACGAGAACATGCCGCCATGGTCAATCAGCCTCTTCTTCCGCTCCAATAAAATGCTTGAAAAGCGAATCCGCCGATTGTATGTAATGACACATTGAGGGTTTCGGCACATGCGTCGTTTTTTTACGAGTTCATCAACATTAACAAGCAAGAGGCCGAAATCTCCTTGACAGGGAAATCCGGATCGTGTTAAATGACCAACGGTCAGCAAAAAATCTATCTTCCGTTCTTATCACAGTATTTACTCGTGGTTATCGCGTTGGTTGCTGCTCTTTTCCCGGTTTATTTGTGAGAACGCCTTACAAGCACCGTGAGCGAGGTTTCTAATGTCGGCTCCAATAACACCATACCTAGAAATTTCCCAGGCAATCCAGGAGGTGGGAGGGGAAGCTCTTCGCAAGTGCTACCAATGCGGAACCTGCACGGGCACCTGTCCCTGGAGTCCTATCACTCATTTCAATATTCGCCAGCTCATCAGGCAGGGGATCTTCGGTCTCGAGGGCATCGAAGAATTCATGTGGCACTGCTCAACCTGCAACCACTGCGTTTCCGTGTGCCCCAGAGGCGTCGAGATTATCGACGTGGTCAGAGCGGTGCGACGCGTTTACTCCGAGGGCGGTCTCCTGCCCGAGAGTCTCCGCGTATTCGTCGGCGGCATATCGTCACGAGGAAATCCTTGGTCCGGCGATCCCGGAAAGCGCAACGACTGGGCGCAAGAGCAATTTCCCCTGTTTACGGAAGGTACGGAATACCTGTATTTCACTTGCTGCACGCTCTGCTATGACCCCCGGAACGTGCAGGTGGCCAAGGCCACGGCGGCGCTGCTTACTCGAGCAGGCCTGAGCTGGGGACTCCCTTCGACGGATGTTCTCTGTTGCGGCGAAAGTATCGGCAAGGTTGGCGATACGATGCAGTTCGAACGTCTCCAGGGGGTAAACGAGCAGTTTTTTCAGGAGCATGGGGTCTCAAAGATCATCGTCAACTCTCCCCATTGCCTCTACGCCTTTAAAAAGGAATATCCCGGAACGTACGAAGTTATCCATACAAGCGAACTCTTAGCAGGATTGCTGAAGAACGGAACGCTCAAACCGACGAAGGATCTAGGCGGAATAACCGTCACGTATCACGATCCCTGCTATCTTGGCAGACACAACGGCGTCTACGATGCTCCCCGGGAGATCCTGCAATCCCTTCCGGGCGTAAACTTCGTCGAGATGGCCCGGTCCCGGGAGCAGGGTTACTGCTGCGGCGGCGGCGGCGGCGGTTTGTGGACGGAACGGGAGAAGGGGGAACGTCTGAGCGATCTCAGGATCGAGGAAGCCCTCGGCACGGGAGCGTCGGTCATCGCCACGGCATGTCCCTACTGCATTTCAATGCTCGAAGACAGTGTAAAAACGGCGAATGCCGACGACAAGATCCAGGTGAAGGATCTTGTCGAACTCGTCGTGACCAGCCTGGAGTAAGAAGGAGCGTTACATGAGCAGGATCGGCGTATTTGTCTGTCACTGTGGACTGAACATCGCCCGGACCGTCAGGGTGGACGAAGTGGTTGAGTTCGCCCGAAAGCTCCCCGGCGTGGTTCTCGCCGAGGACTATAAATTCGTCTGTTCCACCCCCGGCCAGGAACTCATCCAGGAAAGCATTGAGAAACACCGTCTCGACAGGGTCATTGTCGCTGCCTGCTCGCCTCTCATGCACGAAAAAACCTTCAGGAAAGTGATCGAGAAGTCCGGGCTGAATCAGTATATGCTCACCATCGTCAATATCCGCGAGCAGTGCTCCTGGGTAATCGAGGACGAAGACAAAGCCACGGAGAAGGCTAAAGCCATGGTGAACGGCGCCGTCTACCGCGCTCGCCTCCTTGCGCCTCTGGCGGCCCGCTTTATCGATGTGAACCACGACGCGCTGGTGGTGGGGGCGGGAATCACCGGCATTCAGGCGGCCCTGGAACTGGCAAACGCCGGCCGGAAGGTTTACCTCGTAGAGAAGGGTTCCACTATCGGCGGGCATATGGCACAATTCGACAAGACTTTCCCCACGCTGGATTGCTCGGCCTGTATACTGACGCCGAAAATGGACGCCGTACTGCAACATCCTAACATCGAACTTCTGACCTATTCCGAGGTATCGGAGGTCCAGGGATTCGTCGGAAACTTTAATGTGAAGGTGCGGCAGAAGGCCCGTTATGTAGATCACGAAAAATGCAACGGCTGCATGGCCTGCATGGAAAAATGCCCCGGCAAGGCCTCATCGGAATTCGACGAACTGCTCTCGACGCGGAAAGCGATATACATCCCCTTCCCTCAGGCCGTGCCTCAAAAACCCATAATAGACCGCGAGAGCTGCACGTACTTCCTGAAAGGCAAATGCAGGCTCTGCGAGAAGATTTGCCAGCAGGGGGCTATCGACTACGAACAGCAGGACAGCGAAATCTCCCTCCAGGTCGGCGCCATTATTCTCGCCACGGGCTACGACCTGATGAACACGGAAGCGCTGAAGCAGTTCGGTTACGGTAGCTATCCCGGAGTGTACCATGCGCTGGAGATTGAAAGACTCTTCAATTCTACGGGTCCCACGGACGGGAAGGCAGTCATGCGAGACGGCCGAGAACCGGCAAGCATCGCCATCCTCCATTGCATCGGCAGCAGGGACAAGAATTACAACGAGTACTGCAGCCGGGTCTGCTGCATGTACGCCCTGAAGTTCGCCCACCTATTCAAGGAAAAGACCTCGGCCGATGTCTACCAGCTCTATATCGACATGCGCTGCTTCGGCAAGAACTACGAAGAATTCTACCACCGCCTTCTCGAGGAGGATGTGAAATTTATCAGAGGCAAGGCCGCCAGGGTGACGGACCGGGCTCTCTCTCCCGAGGAGGAAGGCAAGCTCATAGTCGAGGTCGAGGATACTCTTTCAAACAAGTTTATGAGACTTCCCGTGGACATGGTAGTTCTCGCTCCGGCCATGCAAGCCCGGAGGGGCGTGGAAGATCTGTCGCGCATATTCAATGTGAGCCTCGACAAGAACCGTTTCTTCATAGAACGGCACCCGAAACTGGATCCGCTCGCCACCCACACGGACGGCGTCTTCATCGCCGGCGCCTGTCAGGGACCGAAAGATATTCCGGATTGCGTGGCCCAGGCCATAGGAGCTGCCGCCGAGGCGATAACCATAATCGGCAAGGACAAGCTCGAACTCGAGGCGGCGACCGCTTTCGTGAATCAGCAGATCTGCTGCGGCTGCCAGAATTGCGTTCAGGTATGTCCCTACGACGCTCCCGGTTATCTGGCCGACAAGGGGGCGTCTGAGATTAACGAAGCTCTCTGCAAAGGGTGCGGATTGTGCGCCGCCTCCTGCCCCACGGGCGCCATAACGGCGCGCCATTTCGCAAACGACCAGTTCATGGCGGAACTGGAAGGACTGATGCAATACTAAGGAAGGTGAAGGACCCATGTCATTCGATCCTAAAATTCTCGGCATCGCCTGCAACTGGTGCACCTATACCGGCGCCGACCTGGCGGGCACGACCAGGCTTCATTATCCCCACAATGTCCGCGTGGCCCGCGTCATGTGCTCAAGCCGCATCAATCCGGCCTTTATCTTCAGGGCCTTCGTGCTGGGCGCCGACGGTGTGCTTGTCGGAGGCTGCCATCCCGGCGATTGCCACTATTCGACGGGCAACCTCTATGCCCGTCGCAGGCTGGCCGTAACGAAAAAAATCCTCGAATTCGCGGGACTTGAACCGGAACGGTTCCGCGTGGCCTGGATCTCGGCCTCCGAGGGCAATATCTTTGCCGAGACGGTACGGGAATTCACCGAACAGGTCCGGAACCTGGGGCCGCAGACAAAGCTGGCCGCACAAAAAAGGATGCTGGCATGATACAGATTGAGAAGAGGCTGAGGGAGGAAGCGAAAAGGCTCCTGGAAACCAAGGAGGCTGCTGTTGTCCTTGCTTTCGGCAGGGGGTTCGACGAGGAACACCCCATGCCGCTTATCCTGAGAAAGCCTTCCGATGCGGAAAAGATAGTCTTCAACGAATATTGCACTTTCAATATGGCCCGGCATCTCACGGAGTTTCCCCCGGGAACGAAGATCGCCGTGGCCGTCAAAGCCGCCGACAGCAGGGCTGTAACAGTTCTTATCCAGGAAGGCAAAGTGAAGCGCGAAGACCTCATCATCCTGGGCATTCCCGTTGCAGGCATGAAAGACTTCCGGTCGGGAACGGCCATCGATGCGACAACAACGGGCCCGGCAGTGAATCCCGTCCTGTATGACATTCTCCTGGCAGATCTTCTGCCGGAACCGAAAGATGTTTCGCCCTACGATGTCCTGGCGGAGATCGAGGCCATGAGCCCCGACGATCGATGGGGCTTCTGGAGCGCAGAATTTTCCCGGTGCATCCGTTGCTACGCCTGCCGGAAAGCCTGTCCCTTGTGTTACTGCGAAACCTGCTTCGTCGATCAGGCGAAGCCTCGCTGGAGCGAGAAATCTCCATCTGCGAGCAGCAACATGATGTTTCACCTGACCCGTTTCTACCATCTGGCTGGACGCTGCATCGATTGCGGTTCCTGTTCGCGGGCCTGCCCTATGGATATCCCTCTCTATCTCTTCCACAAGAAAGTATCAAAGGAATGTGAAGAAATGTTTGATCAAGCGGCTGGAATGTGCGTCGACGCAAAGCCGGTCATGGTCGATTTCAAGGTCGAAGACTCCGACGATATACTGCTGTAAGGAGAATGCCGTGATCACGAAAATTGGACGGGAGAAACTTCAGGAATTCGTCGCGGGCCTCATGAAGTCGGGAAGACTCTTCGCCCCGGTTAAGGAAGGAAAAGGTACAAATTTTAAGCTTATAACAGACCCGCAGTCCGTGACGCTCGATTTTTATAACACGATCCAGAGCCCCAAGGCGGTTCTTTTTCCTCAAAGCGAAGACCTCGTCAACTACAACATCAGCCATGACGGCATTGCCTCGGAACCGGCGCCCATTGATGATGGAAGCCGGATTATCCTGGGGGTGCGGCCCTGTGATGTGCAAAGTTTCGAGATCATGGACCGCCTATTTAACGGCAGCGGCATCGTGGACCCCTATTGGTCGGCTCGAAGGAGCAACCTGACGATTATTGCCTATGCCTTCGATAGGGCTGATCCCGTTGATTTCTACAACGCCTTCGGAATCACGGGAAGCGATGAGCAGGGGAGCGACATCCTCATGGTTCGCGACACAAACTCTTTTCTTTTTAAAGCGTTCACGGACAAGGGGACGAAGCTGTTGGAAACCATGCCCTTCCTGGAGAAGGGAACCGCCGATGATGAAAAGCGCATGACCGAAATCGTTGACAAGGGTCGGGACATCGCTACGAGGACCCTCGATACCGCTGAAATCCACAAGCGCCTGGCCGGCATTTTTGATTCGCCCTACTGGGAAGAAGCTGCGGCCGCCTGTCTGAACTGCGGCGTCTGCACCTATGTCTGCCCCACATGCCACTGTTTCGATATCCAGGACGAAACTCTCTTCGGAGAAGGTTCTCGACGCAAAATCTGGGATTCCTGCATGTTCAGCGATTTCACCCTTCATGCCAGCGGTCACAACCCCCGGACGAAAAAATCCCAGCGGTTGCGGCAGAGAATAAATCATAAATTTTCCTACTACGTAGAAAATTTCGGCATCATATCCTGTGTGGGCTGCGGCCGCTGCACACGATCCTGCCCGGTGAACATCGATATTCTCACCGTAGTGGAGGAAGCGCGTTAGGCTTCTGAATATTGGAAATGGAAGAGAAAGCCAGGGAGAGGACAATGGAAAACCCCTATATCCCAATGCCCGTTACGGTGGACAAGATCTTCATCGAGGTTGACACGAAGGAGATCAAGACTTTTCGCCTTGCCTTCGTGAACAAAACCGACGAGGAACGATTTAACTATCGGCCTGGCCAGTTCGCCGAACTTTCCATTTACGGAAAGGGAGAGTCGCCTATCGGCATAGCATCGTCACCCACCGATAAAGGCTATGTCGAATTCACGGTCCAGAAGGCCGGAATCGTCACATCGGAACTTCACGATCTGGAGGAAGGCGCCCAGATCGGCCTCCGGGGTCCTCTGGGAAATTCCTGGCCGTTGGAGTTCCTCGAAGGGAAAAACATTGTCATTGTGGGCGGCGGCTTTGCTTTCACGACTCTTCGATCCCTGGCGAATTTTATGCTCAATGACGAGCAGCGATCGCGCTTTGGCAAGATTGTTATGATATACGGGGCGCGGACGCCGGGACTTCTTTGCTACAAACCGGAACTCAAGGCGTGGGAAGATCGTTCGGACATGGAGACCTTCGTCACCGTCGACAAAGGAGACAACAACTGGAAGGGCCGGGAAGGTTTTGTCCCAACTGTGTGCAAACAGGTGGCGCCCAGTTCCGAGAACGCCGTGGCTGTTATCTGCGGTCCTCCTGTGATGATCAGATTTACCCTGCCGGTGTTTTTTGAACTCGGATTTTCGAAGGAGAATATCCTCACTTCCTTGGAAATGAAGATGAAATGCGGTTTCGGCAAGTGCGGCCGCTGCAACGTGGGCCACAAGTACGTCTGCAAGGACGGTCCCGTATTTTCTCTCGCAGAACTTGAAAATCTCTCAAGGGAATACTAGCGACGGGCCAGGATCCTTTGCATGATTTTCTTTCCGCGATAATATTTGCCGCTTCTGAAATAACGGGCCTCCAACTCTTAACGTGGAGGCCCGTTATTGTTCAGGCAGGTTGCCGGATCCCTCAAGAGGCGTAAAGATTTTCTTGAAGTTCGCCGAAAAAGAATATATAGCAGGGCCACAAAGGTATCAGATGAAATCATTTCTCACAGACAGTCTTATAGCAATCCAAAATTACCGCTCGGAAAGTCCTCCCTACAAGGAGCTTCTCGATATACTTGAAGAGATACTGATTCTCAGGGCCGAGTACCGGGCCCGCATCACCGAGGACATTTTCTGTGTGGAAGACCGGCTTGTACCCTTCAAAATATCGGGGGGGCTTCCTCTGGTGGATTTCTCTCGCAGGGACATTAACCTTTCAAAATCGAGAGAGTATTTCTTTGCTCTCTTGAAACTCATGGAGAAACGGTCCGGCGATGAAATCAAGGAGATCTTAGACTCGCTGGAAACGGGAGAAATCGACTACGAAGACTTGGTTTGTCAGTCCTTCGAAGCCGATGCCATGGAAGCAGAGCCGGAGGAGAGTGAAGAGGACGAAGACTTCTTCGACCTTCTTGGTTTCCTCGTAGAGGAAAGCCTGCGACCCGCCCTCGAGGTGCTGGCGGAAAGATTCGATTCCCTTGTCAAGCATCACAAATGGTCCGAGGGCTTCTGCCCCATCTGCGGCAGGGAGCCAAAAATCGGGCGGCTTGTGGAAAAGGAAAACGGCCGTATGCTCTTTTGCAATCAATGCGGCTACGAGTGGTTGTATCAGCTGGTCAAATGCCCCTTCTGCAACAACGAAGACGAGGAAACTCTTGCCTGCTATGTCGTCGAGGACGAAGAACGATACCGCGTCGATGTATGCAACCGCTGCAACAGGTATGTGAAGACCGTGGATTTCAGAAATTCCTCAAAAACGGCCGATCTTGATGTGGAAGACATTGCCACACTGCATCTGGATATTCTGGCCAACGATGAAGGTTATACCTGATCGTCCGGCAAACGTCATAACCAATGGACACGGCTGCGATAGTCACGGTCATCGACCGAATCAGAATCTTCGCCAAAGATCTCGAAGTTCCAATCGTAACGGAACTGGCCCGCATACATGCCGATCCTTTCGAGATACTGATCTCCACCATTTTAAGCCTCAGAACCAAGGAGGAAGTAACGGCGGAGGCGACGAAACGTCTCTTCTGTCTTGCATCAACTCCTGAAGAGATGGTGCTGCTTCCCGAGACGGCCATTTCCGAAGCTATCTACCCCGTGGGCTTCTACCGGACAAAGGCGAGGACCATTGTTTCCCTTTCGCGGGAACTCATCGACAGGTACGGTTCCATTGTTCCGTCGGATCTCGATGAACTCCTGAAATTGAGGGGAGTGGGCCGCAAAACGGCAAATCTGGTCGTAAGCCTGGGCTACGGTGGAGATGGCCTGTGCGTGGACACTCACGTCCATCGCATATCAAACCGTTTGGGCTGCGTGACGACAAAACGGCCCGACGAGACGGAGGCGGTCCTTCGTGAGAAGCTGCCGAAAAAACACTGGCGGGAAATCAATACTCTCTTCGTCACGTTCGGCAGGATTATCTGCCGGCCTCTGTCCCCTCTCTGCAGTTCCTGTCCTGTGGCGGATCTCTGCGAGCGCAGAACAGTCACCCGCAGCCGATGACATTGATGGCGGCCGTCTACGCTTCCGACAAGACGTTAAGGGTCTCATCCACATAGGTCGGCGGAAAGTGCTTGCCTCTCTGGATTTTGAGAACCTTCGGCAGGCATGAAAGAAATGCTTCCACAATTGACGGGTCGAAGTGACTTCCGGCATCTTTTTTAAGGATATCGATAACTCGATTCAAAGGCATGGGTTCACAGTTGAAGACGGTTCCATTGCTGTACTTGGGATAATCCCGGCGAGACGTCAAGGCGTCGAAAACATCCGCCACTGTAATAATCCTCGATCCCAAGGGAAGCTGCTCCCCCGAAAGACCGCAAGGATATCCGGAACCGTCGATGCGCTCGTGATGGTACAGGGCAATCTCCGGTACGTTGCGGAACTTCGGCGGGAAGTGGAAAGTGTCGAGGATTGTCTTGGTTTTCACGGGGTGGGAGTTCATTTCTTCCCTCTCATCTGCCGTAAATTGCCCGTTTTTCAGAAGGACCTCGTCACGAATGGCGATCTTGCCGATATCGTGAAGCAGGGAGGCAAAACGGATTTCTTCGATGTCCTGCTCGGCTAGGCCCATCTCCCGGCCGATCATGATGGAATACTCCGTAACTCTGGCCGAGTGACCGGCGGTGAAAGGGTGCCGTGCATCCACCATTGCTGAAAGAGTGCTGATAGATCTCTCAAAGAGGACGAGCAGTTCCTCAACGAGCAGGCAATTCTCCAGGGCGTTGCCGATTTGCGAAGCGAGACACTTAAAAAGTGTTTCGTCATTCTCGTCGAAGCTCTCTTTTCCCTTGCTGTTGATGACTTGAAGCACGCCGATCCGTCGTCCCTGACGGTTCTTGAGAGGACAGCAGATAACCGATTTTGTTCGAAACCGGTTCCTCTCGTCATAGGAATGGTCAAAGTAAGGAAGGTCCCATGCATCGGCGACGGTGAGCAGCTCCCCCGTCTCGGCGACCCGGCCGCTGATGCCGTGACCCAGGGGAACGCGTATCTGCAAGACCTGCTCGGCCACCTTGGTCCAGAGTTCCTGTCTCTCCCAATCGATGACATAGAGGCTTGTCCTCTCTGCCTTCATCGTTTCTGTCACTTTAGCCACGACCATGGGAAAAAGCTTATCGAATTCGATTTCCGATGTAAGATCGGACGACAGGGCTATCAGGTTTGCAATCATGCTTTCGCGACGTTCCCTCTCCGCCTCGTTTTTCTCCAGGGTTCGGCTGAGCGTTTCAATCGTGCGGGCGACGGTCCTTTCATCGTCGGTGCGGCTGCGGTCGCCGTGGGGATGATGGTCGGTCGCTTCATCTGTCGCCTCAAGGACGTCAGCGCTGTCCCGACCAATGATATCGGCCGTCCGAGACCGCGTGTAGTCCGCAAGTCCGCCGAAAGCCCTGATCCGCCGAGCCGCAACGACAAACGTCGCGCACGATGCAACGATCATCGCGATGAAAGCGCCGATGATTGGCATTTTTGGAATGATAATATTATGGCTTTCGCTATAAGGGAAAATGTAGAAGGCCGCTGCGGCCAGGGCAATAGCCGAGGGGGCAAGCGATATGCAGAAAAGAGTTATATATTGTATCGACCGATTTTTACCTCGGCTCGACGAATCCTTCGACACCGTCAGAGTTCCTTGCTTGAACCGTTCATGCTGAAGGGCCGTAAGCATCGAGAGCCCCTCCGAATCCGCCGCAGACAGTTGACGACAACTAGGAGCGCTTCCACCGGCTTCCCTCTTTCGTGTCCTGAATGACAAATCCCATGGCGTTGAGACGTTCCCGAAGGGCGTCAGCCTCTGCCCACCGGCCCCGCTCTCTCAGTTCTTCCCGTTCTTCCACGAGAGATTCCGCCTCGGGCGGCAGTTTCAGCTCTTCAAAATCCATAAAGGCAAGAACTGAATCGATCTTGTGCAGAAGTTCGACGATTCTTGCACGGTCTTTCTCCGACAGTCTTCCTTCGCGCAGAGGGTCGCTCACTCTCTTCACAAAATCGAAGAGGGCGGCCAGGGCGCCCGAGGCATTGAAATCATCATCCATTGACTCGATGAAGCCCTGAGACAGATCATAGATCATCTGATCCGCTTCGGGGCAGCCCGGTCCCGGTGAAAGTCGCAGCAGATCCTGGATAAAATCGTTGATCCGACGAATTGTGTTCTTCGCGGTATCGAGAGCGCCGAAGGAAAAATTGAGGGGTTTGCGATAATGGGAACTCAGAAAAAAATACCGTACGACGGCGCCGTTATAGCCTCTTTCTTCAAGGTTATCGATTGAATAGCAGTTATTGAGCGCTCGGGACATCTTCTGTCCATCGAGCATGACGAGTTCCGAATTGAGCCAGTAATTGGCCGGGGCTTTGCCGGTAAGGGCTTTTCCGATAGCCCGCACGTTCTCGCAATGGGGGAAGAGAATATCGGCGCCGCCCACGTGAATGTCAATTGCCTCACCCAGATTCTTCATGGCCGTGGCTGCGCATTCCAGATGCCACGTTGGCCGTACGTTGCCCCATTTTGTCTTGTAGTAGATTCCCTTCTTCAGTTCCGCCAGGGTTGACCGCTTTAAGAGCGCGAAATCCGCCGGACTGTCCTTCTCGTGATCGTCCAAAGTCACCCGGTTTGCCGTGCCGGCGCCGTCAAGATCCGTTTTGGAGAGAACGCCGTAGTCGTCCAGCTTCGAAATATCAAAATACACGGACCGAAGTTTTTCGTAGGCGTAACCATGACCGACCAGTTTATCCACCGAGGCAATCATATCGTCGATGGCCTCGGTAGCCCTGGGGAAAAGGGTTTCAGCCCGGATGTTGAGCTTTCGCACGCCCGAGAGGAATCCCTCGATGGCAGTTTCGGTGAAGGCGCTCACTGTTTGCCCCGCCTCTTCGGAACCCCGTATGGACCGGTCGGAAAGATCGATGACGTTCGACCGGTGTTTCACCCGGTAACCTTTGAAAGCAAGATATCGAACAATCATATCTGCTACGACAAATCGCCGGTATACGCCCACATGGGGTATCTCGTGAACGGTGGGACCGCAGGAATAGATCAGAACTTCTTCTTTCCTGGCCGGCCTGAAAGATTCCTTGGATCGGGTAAACGCATTAAAGAGCGTTAACGAAGCCGCTTCCTCATCCCTGAAGAGGTCGGTGCTCAGATAACGGTCTCCGCCGTCGGAGAGTATCGCCACGACGACGCCTGAATCCATTTCCTTGGCCTTCTCCAGTGCCACATGCACAGCGGCGCCAGAACTCATCCCGGCGAATATGCCTTCCTCCCTGGCGAGACGCCGGGCCATCCTGAAGGCATCGTCGTCGTGGATGTTAACCGTTTCATCAAGCCGTTTTCTGTCAAAAATGCCGGGCTGATAAGACTCCTTCATGTTCTTGAGGCCCTGGATTTTGTGACGCATGTAAGGCTCTACGCCGACGATACGGACTGACTCGCTGCATTCCTTGAGTCGTCGCGCTATTCCCATGGCCGTTCCCGAAGTTCCGAGAGTCGCCACCACCATCGTTACCAATCCGTCGGTCTGCCGCCAGATTTCTTCGGCCGTCCCCCTGTAATGGGCAAGAATATTGTCCTCGCTGTTAAACTGGTCGGCAATGTAATATTTATCCGGATGCATACGGTACAGCTCATAGACGAACTCTATCGCCCCGTCTGTCCCCAGATTTGCCGGCGTGAAGTGCAGCTCGGCGCCGAGCGCTTTGAGGATTCTTTTACGTTCCTCGCTGGCCGATTCGGACATGGCCAGGAGAACCCGGTACCCCTTCGATGCCGCTACCATTGCCAAGCCTATGCCCGTATTCCCGCTGGTTGCCTCAACGATGATTTTGTCTTTCGTAAGTTCGCCCCGGGCCTCGGCTCCTTCTATCATCGACAGGGCCGTTCGATCCTTTATTGACCCGCCCGGATTGAAATATTCCAGCTTTGCAAGCACGGTTACGTTCCGATTTGGATTGATTTTCCCGATTTCAACAAGAGGAGTGTTTCCGATTGTCTCAACTATGTTTCTGTATATTTTCATTGTCATTCGGCAGTCCGGCAGGGGGATATCAGCTGTCAAGCTTCGGCACAGGGATCTTTATGAACTCAACTCCCTCGTCCCGGAGGGTTTCCTCTTCCCGGTCCGTCGTCATTCCCCTGATATTTTTCTTTTCGATTTCTTCTCGGTGCATCTTCAAGGCCACTTCGGCAAAACGGTTGCCCACGTCCTCAGAGTTTTTCACGATAAAGTCATAAAACATTTTTGTGGCCGAAACCGGGATACTCTCGACAGCCCGATGCTCTTTTTCCTTCTTGAGCCCCTTGCCCATAACCGTTATGGTCGAAGGGACCACGCGGATCGACGAACTTCCACAGAGGGGACAGGAAATAAATCCTCCGTCCTTCTGCTTCTCAAAGGAGGCCATGTCTTTGAACCATCCCTCGAATTTGTGGTTTTTCTCACAAGAGAGCTCGTACACTATCACGTCTGTAAATTGCTCCTTCCCGTAGCGCTTCGTCTAGAATGCTCGCCCTGTCGAATCCTTCGGCAGTGGCACGAGAATGTATCAATGATATTGTCACATGTCCATTTCTTTATAAAAATCTATGGACAATTACTAACAAATTATATATGGAGATACATCTACGTCGGGATGTGGCCCAGCCTGGTAGGGCACTGCGTTCGGGACGCAGGAGTCGCGCGTTCGAATCGCGCCATCCCGACCATTTTTCAACCGATAGCCCCCGCCATGGAAAAAATGGGGAGATACAGCGCAACGATCATGCTCCCCACTATTCCGCCAAGAAAAACCATCATTACAGGTTCCAGAAGCGATGTGAGCGCTTCCACCGTTGTATCTACCTCGTCGTCATAAAAATCGGCGATTTTTGCCAGCATTGCATCGAGCGAACCGGTATTTTCGCCAACGGCGATCATCTGGACGACCATCGTCGGAAATACTCCGGATTCCAGGAGCGGTTCGGCAATTGCCTTTCCCTCGCTGATACTTTTTCGCGCTTTCATGAGAGCGTTTTCGACGACCTTGTTTCCCGCCGTTTTGCTCACGATTTCAATTCCGTCAAGTATGGGAACGCCGCTTGAAACCATCGTCGATAGAGTCCTTGCAAACCTCGCAACAGCCACTTTTCTGAAAAGCGTGCCGAAAATAGGAGCTCTCAGGATCGTCCGATCAACCAGCAGTCGTCCTGTCTCCGTCCGGTAAAAGCGCCGGAAAATAACTACGGCTGCTATAAAAAAACCAATAATGAACAGAATGTAATTTTGGACGAAACGGCTGGCATCGATCAGAAGCTGCGTAGGCGCCGGCAGAGCGGAGCCCATGCTTGCGAACATGGTTTCAAATACCGGCACTACCTTATACAGGAGGAGCGTTACGACGGCAATTGAAATTACAAGGACCGATATGGGGTATGTCATGGCGCCTTTTACCTTGCTTTTCAATTTCATGGCCTTTTCCATGTATGCCGACAGGCGGTTCAGAATCACGTCGAGGATGCCGCCGGCTTCGCCGGCAGCCACGAGGCTCACGAAGAGATTGTCAAAAACGGCGGGATGCTTTTTTAAGGCGTCGGAAAGAGAAAGGCCTCCTTCTATGTCATCCTTCATGGTGGAAATGATCTTGCCGAAGGTCTTGTTCCGCTCCTCCGACCGCATCAGATCCATGCATTGCACTATAGGAAGTCCGGCGTTGATCATCGTGGCGAACTGACGGGCGAAGATCACAATCTCCTTCTCTTTGACCTTTTGGCGGAAGAAAGGAATGCTTTCAAGAAGATCCTTGGGTTTTTTCTTCACCGATGTGGGGCGGATTCCCTGACGTCTCAGCTGGCTCCGCGCAATGCGATCGTCGGCTGCCTCAAGTTCGCCTTTTTTTATCTCTCCCTTTCGGGTTGTACCTTCCCATAGATAGACAGGCATGTTCATCACCTCTTAACAGGGATGCTCCTGTTCGGTTCCTGAGGTTCTGTGACTGCGCCTTGTCCGGCTCTGCAACGCATGACTTCATAAATAACAATGGCGCCCGCCACGGCAACGTTGAGAGAATCGAGTGAGCCGATCATTGGAATTGACAGTATATCATCACATTTTTTCTTTACCAAGGGGCGGAGACCTTTATGTTCGCCGCCAAGGACAATGCCCAGAGAGCCCTGAAGATTCATCCTTGCGGCGTCGCGCCCGCCGGAAGCATCGGTTCCGCAAATCCAATAGCCCCTTTCTTTCAGGCGGTCTATAGTTGCTGCGATGTTCACCACCTGGGCGATGGGAACCTGGTAAGCTGCGCCGGCCGACACCTTAATCACGGCGGGCGTTACGCCAACGGCGCGATCTTTCGGTATGACAATGCCGCCCACGCCGAAACAGAGTGCCGTCCGAATCAGAGAACCCAGATTGTGGGGATCGTTAATGCAATCAAGAATAAGCAGGGACGAGACGGCTTCAATAGGCTTGGCGCTTATGAGATCATCCAGATCAATGTAACGGAAGTCTTGACCGAGAGCTACGATCCCCTGGTGAGCCTCCGTACCCGCCAGCCTTGAGAGCTCCTTGCGATCCTGATATATGACGGGAATTCCCCATTCCCCCGCAGCCGCAACGAGACCTGCCTCTGCGGCGCCTTTCTTGCCGTAGGCGATTATGACCCGGGTTATGTTGCCATGATTGTGCTTCAGGGCCTCACTGACGGGATGGAATCCATAGACCACGTTCATGAGGACGCTTCTTTCAATCCCTGCCTGTCATGATGGCGGAGTTCAAATCCCTCGACGATCTGCCTGCCGATTTCCCGGGCCTGAGCCTCCGGGTCGGCGGCTGTTCTGATAGGACGGCCGACGACTATGTAATCGGCGCCTCGACGGATGGCTTCTTTCGGCGTCAATACCCGTTTTTGATCGTCGCCGCCGATTGTTTCCCCTTCCATGCGGATGCCCGGCGTTACTATTATAAAATCATCTCCGCAGGCAGCGCGAATGGAAACAATATCATGAGGGGATGCCACCACACCCGCCAGTCCCGCCTTACGGGCCAGGCATGCAAGCCTGACGACAAGGTCGCTACAGGTCAACGTGAATCCAAGCTGCCGAAGATCATCGTCGTTAAGGCTGGTAAGTACTGTTACGGCCAGAGTTATCGGCGGTTCCCTTTTAGAAGCAAGAGCCGTTTCCCTGGCAATCGCGGCAGTCCTGGACATCATGGTGGGGCCGCCGAGAGCGTGAACGTTGAACATGGAAACCTGGAGTTTTACTGCCTGAAGCGCCGCCGCCGCGACGGTATTGGGAATATCGTGAAACTTTAGATCGAGAAAAACCTTGCCTCCCTGACGAAGAATCGCAGCCGGGAGTTCGGGGCCGAAACGGGTGAAAGCCTCCTTGCCGACCTTGAAGAGCCCCACGTGGTCGCGCAAGCGCTCAACCAAGCGGAGGGCAGCGTTCATTTCATCGCCCACATCGAGGGCAAAAATGAGACGCTCCGACCCTTTAGGGCGTATGTTCTTCTGCTGCCAGGACACCATCTCCCCCGCTTTCCAGTAATTTCCTTTCATCTTTTGTGATCAGCACTTCCGGATGTACGTATCCGACCTTTCCCTCGGCGATTTCGCGGAGAGCGGTCACCACTTCCCGATTGTCGCTTTTCTCAGAAAGCGGCCGGGATCCTTTCATGAGCTGTTTCACACGCTGGGCCGCCAATATTACCAAGGCGAAACGATTCTTCGCGTGCTTCAATGAATCCTCTACGGTTACGCGGGCCATTATTATCCATGCCTCCTTATGTCTATCGAATGAATTTGTCTTTTTCTTTAATCATCCTGCTGTAGTAATAAAACGATTTGGGCCTTTTCTTATCGCAGTTCTTTTCGCCTTATATAATCATAGGCACTTTCAGCGGAATTTTTCGAGACTTCCGTCTGGGCATTTGAAATTATCCGGAAAGGCATTTTCCTTATATCATTATATATCAATCAATGTCAGGAAAAACGTCCCCGTCGGGCGGCAGCATGCCGGCAATGATTCCGCTCATCCGCTCCCGCCGGTGCCGCTCGGCCAGATATATGGCGCGAATGACCGAGACGGAGGCGTGGATATCGTTGTTTACGACGACATAGTCGTACCAACGATTATCGCGGATATGAGAAAGTTCGTCCAGAGCCCGTTTCAGGCGGATCTCCATGGCCTCCCTCGTTTCGGTGCCCCGTGTTTCCAGTCTTTTCTTCAGTTCGTCCACGGAGGGCGGCAAGACTACAATACTGACGGAACGAGGATATTCCTCTTTCAGCGCCCGGGCGCCCCGTGTGTCAATATCAAAAAGAATGTCAACCCCGCGTTCCGCGAAATCACTGATCGTCTTTTTCGATGTGCCGTAAAGGTGACGATGATTTTCGGCGTATTCGACAAACTCGCCGTTCTGTATCCGGCAGCGGAAATCATCGGGCGATATGAAATAATAGTCCCTGCCGTCCCGTTCTCCCGGACGAGGCTTTCGAGTTGTGCAGGAAACGGAAAACTTGAGATTCTCCTCCTGTTCAAGGAGCCTTCGACAAATCGTCGTCTTACCGGCGCCCGATGGCGCCGATACGATCAGGAGCAGGGACGGCGGTTCCACCCCTTCATTGATCGCATCCTTCACTGCAACCATATCGGCTTAGTCCTCCAACAACCACAACAGAAAATCTTTGTCACTCAATATTCTGGATCTGCTCCCGAACTTTTGCGATTTCAGTCTTTAAAGCGATGACCTTACGGACAATATCGATATCGCTGCTCTTCGAACCCACAGTGTTGACCTCCCGGTGCATTTCCTGAAGAAGAAAATCAAGATTTCTTCCGACAGCGCCGCCCTTGTCAAGAAAAGACCGGAACTGCTGAAGGTGGCTGTCGAGGCGCGTCAACTCTTCCGTTATATCGCTTTTTTCCGCCATGAATGCAACCTCCTGGGCGAGGCGAGCGTCATCGAAGCCAATCCCTTTCGTGAGCTCAGCGATCCGTGCGGCAAGGCGCTCCTGATACTCCGTAACAACCCACGGCGCCCGTTCCCTCACCTGATCAACTGCATCCTTTATCGTATCGGCCCTCTCGCAAAGGTCCCGGTGCAGAGAGGCGCCCTCTCGGCGCCTCATGGCCATGAGTTCCTCCAAAGCGCTGTCCAGACTTATTTCGAGTCCCGCCCAGAGCGCATCAATGGGAAGATCTTCCTCCGATGTACTAAAAACATCTCTCAATCCAAGCAGATGGGCCAGTTTAATCTCCTCCTGGAGACCGAATTGTTTCTTCACACGTCGCAAGGCCTCGAAATATCCCTTAATCAAAGGAATGTTCACCTGGATCGATTCCTGAAGGTTTCCTTGTTGCGTCTGTTCCATTTTTACCGTCAGCTCAACGCGCCCCCGGACAATCCGTTCCGTCACCTTCTGCTTGATCTGAATTTCCAGAGGCGACAGCTGGAGCGGCAACCGCACGGAGATCTCGCAATTGCGGTGGTTTACTGATTTGATTTCCACAATAAAACGGCGACCTTCGTGGGCTGTATCGCTTCGCCCGTAACCTGTCATGCTTGTAATCATTGTAATGAAGCACCTACCCTTTCTGGGTGATATGGCGTCAGCTCTCTAAGGATCAGTCGGCGCTCACCGGCGCCTGCCTGCGAAGTTCCTTTGTCTGTACTATGTATCTCTCTCGAACCTTTTCAAGAACGCACCGTACATCGGAACCGGCATAATCGGGATATGTCCATTCCAGGGAACGGAAACCGCCGTCCCGATAGATGAGCGTAAGGTCCGCGTAAATCCCATCCCGAAGATACGGCCGATGGGCATAGGCTTTTCCGGTGGCCAAGATTAGGTTGTAAGCAGAGATGTAGCCTGGGTCGATATTTACCTTTCGAGCGCCTTGCTCCCGGAAAAGATCTTCTATCATGTTCGTATCAATCTTTATGGCAGGAAGCCTTTCAGGATCGATGAGTTCTTCAAAAGAAATGAACCGCCGTTCCAGCGGCTCCCCCATTTCATCCCGGTAGTAGTCGGTATAGGGAAAAGGGAGATAAGAGCTCAGAAAGTCCGGCCTTCCGTAACGTCCTGCCAACTCGCCTATCGCCGATTCTATGAGGAGGCGGTCAGCCGCAAGAACGCTCGCCATCAATTTCACGGGCTCTGAACGGTGCGGCCTGCTCATACTGCCTTGACAAGTTCAGCCCTGGATACTGTGGCGGTGCCAATTTTTCCGACGACAATGCCGGCTGCCAGATTGGCTATAGCGGAGGCCTCCCTGAGGGTGGCTCCAGCCGCAAGCGCCAGGGAAAGCGTGCTGATAACGGTATCTCCGGCGCCCGTCACGTCGTAAACCTCATGGGCTACCGCAGGAATAGTAACCGCATCACCGGTCCTCTCAACAAGGGTCATGCCCTGCTCGCCCCTAGTGATGAGTACGGCCGATAAATCGCAGCGATCGATAAGTTCTTTGCCTGCTCTAAAGAAATCCTCTTCGGTGACGAGTTCGAAACCGGCGGCTCGGCTCGCTTCGTGATGATTAGGCGTCACAATATGACATCCGCTGTAAAGGCGAAAATCAGTATACTTCGGATCAGCACAGAGGATAATTCTTCTATCCCGGGCCGCTTTTCTGACACCATCGACGACAGCCGGAGTGATCATTCCCTTTCCGTAATCAGAAATGATAACGGCGCCGACATCGTCAGTTGCCGATGCCATGTACCGCAACAGGATCTCTACACTTTCTCCGGAGATCGGTTGCACTTTCTCGCGATCGAAGCGGACAATTTGCTGGTTGTGAGCTACTATGCGAGATTTTATCGTTGTTGGTCTCTCCTGTTCGACGATAACGCCCTCTGTGTCGATGGATCGCCTTCTGAGCTCCTTTATGAACCATCGACCCATCTCATCGGCCCCGATGACACCGGCCAGGGCCGCTTTTCCTCCCAAGGAACAGATGTTATTCGCAACATTAGACGAACCGCCGAGGAGAAGACTGTCGGAAGTCACCTGGACCACCGGCACCGGGGCTTCGGGAGAAATTCTTGTAACTTTGCCCCATATAAACTGGTCCACCATAATGTCGCCTATAACGAGAACCTTGGATTCCACAAAGCGATCGATAATTTCCAGAGCGCGCTTCCTGCTGGTCATCCTTTTCACTGCCCAACAAACCTCTCTTGTAAGAAACAGCCGACCGCTGCGTCTATAATACTCTATCCTTATGAAAAGGATTAAATTCAAAGGGAAGTATGCTAGTATTACGCAATACTTTTGTCAATCTCTTTTCAGTGATGTTTTCATCACATACGCAAGATGATACGCAACGGTTTAAACCGCCTCATGTGCCGAATTATGCATATTTATTTTCATTGAAGCATTGCACTCGTTGCATAACGCCTGGTATGATCAGCGGCATTGGCAGACATAACGGGCCAACTGAAATATCTTCATGCCATGGAAAGGAAATCGAAATGAAACCTCCGAACAACTTGAATATTGCTCTGATATTATTTCTTCTCGCAGTTGCTCTCCTGGCATCTGGTTGCGTCACTATAGGTCATGAGTTTCCTGTCGATGCCGTTTCTTCAATAACAATCGACCAAACTACCCAAAAAGAGATTCATCGGATTTTCGGATCTCCCTGGAGAACTGGGATCGAAGACGGAATGAAAACATGGAGCTACGGCTACTACCGTTACGCCGGATCGGAAAATGCCATGATGAAAGACCTCGTCATCCGTTTCGATGAAAAAGGATTTGTCAATTCCTATACCTTCAACACGACGGAAGAAAAGGCTGACGGAAAGCCGCCGAATAAATAGACAGCGAGAACGACAGGAAGCAGATTCCTGATTATCGTCTGCGATTGACAGCCAGGGACTATCGGCAGCTCAAAACTTACCGCTTCCTTCCTCCTCCGAATATAGACCCAAGAACCCCGCGAATAATTTGCCGACCGACCTGACTGCCGATGGCATGCGCGGCGCTCTTTGCCGCGGCGCCCAACAATGTCGCTGTTTCCGATCTTTCGGATGACCGCTTGACTTTGGAAGCCGATGCCGCCTGCTCCTCCAAGGCTTTCTGCTCGGATCTCACTTTTAATTTTTCATAGGCAGATTCTCGATCGACGACTTTTTCGTAATAGCCGTAGAGATCGGAGGCGCTGATAACCTGAGACCGTTCGCTCGGCGAAAGAGGCTTCATTCTGCTTTTTGGCGGGTAGATCAAGGCCCTCTCTACTCTCGTCGGGGTTCCCGAACTATCGAGAACCGAAACGAGGGCCTCGCCGACGCCGAGTTCCGTTATAACATTCACAACATTTAGACCCGGTTTCGAGCGAAATGTCTCCGCCGCCGATTTGACTGCCTTCTGATCTTTCGGTGTGAACGCCCTCAAGGCATGCTGAACCCTGTTGCCGAGTTGACCCAAAACATCCTCAGGAAGATCAAGGGGATTTTGTGTGACAAAGAATATGCCCACTCCCTTGGAGCGGATCAACCGCACAACCTGTTCTATCTTATTCTGCAGGGCTTTAGGAGCATCATCGAAAAGCAGATGGGCTTCATCAAAGAAAAAGATCATCGTCGGCTTTTCCCGGTCTCCTACTTCGGGCAACTGTTCGAAGAGTTCGGAAAGCATCCAGAGGAGCATGGTTGCGTAGATCTTGGGCGACTGCATTAATTTGTCTGCGACCATGATGTTGATGACGCCCTTTCCGCCGTGTCCAGTCTGAATCAAATCCTGAATATTAAGGGCGGGCTCTCCGAACAATCGCCCGCCGCCTTCCTGTTCTATCGCAAGAAGGCCTCTCTGGATCGCTCCGATGCTCGCTCTCGAAACGTTTCCATACTGGACCCTGTATTGTTCGGCGTTATCCCCCACAAATTGGACCATTGCCCTGAGGTCCTTCAAATCGAGAAGCAGCATGCCGCTGTCATCGGCGATTTTGAAGACCATCGTCAGAACGGCGTTCTGGGTCTCATTAAGATCCATAATTCTCGCAAGAAGCAGCGGACCCATGTCCGAAACAGTGGTTCGTACGGGGTGCCCCTGCTCACCGAAAACGTCCCAGAAAACGACGGGAAATCCCTGAAATTGAAAATTGCTGAAGCCGAGCTTCTGAACTCTCTCGATGACTTTTGGATGATCGCCTCCCGCGATAGGCAATCCCGAAAGGTCGCCCTTTATGTCAGCCATGAAAACCGGAACGCCAGCGCTGCTGAACTGTTCCGCCAGTACGCGCAACGTGACCGTCTTCCCGGTGCCGGTCGCGCCTGCGATGAGGCCGTGACGGTTCGCCATACTAGCAAGAAGTGAAATTTCATCCCCTGCTTTAGCTATCGGAAGAGCCAGTTCTGGATTCGACATGCACAACCTCCCGCGGAACAATTTTCACATAAGAAAAAAATGTAAGGCATGAGCCATTATTGCAGCCCATGAAGCCGGACGGACAACTGCCGGTGATTGCCAGAAAACATACCATCACTCGGCATTGTTTCTCAAGAATACATTGAAGAGCATCCCTCTGCAAGGTTCCTATCGTCATGCATCAGCAGAGGTCCATTGCGGCACAATATAATATTTTCTTTCTTTTTACATTCCGGTACTCTATCCTTGAGTCAAGAGGCGTCATCGACACTGATAATTATGCAGGCATCACGGGTTCGCCATAGCGAAAATTTCTATCAAACCGCAGACGGTCTTCGGCTTTTCGAGCGGTGCTGGGAACCGGATGGCCTGTCGAAAGGACTTATTTATATTATTCACGGCCTGGCCGAACATGGCGGACGCTACGACAAAGCAATAGGACATCTCACGGAAGCAGGGTACGCAGTCTCCCTGACGGATCTGAGGGGTCACGGTCGTTCCGATGGTCCTCGCGCCTTTGTATCTTCTTTCAGTCTCTACCTTCAAGACCTGGAGAACAGCCTCTTTCGCATTCGCCAACGGGAGAGAAGGAAACGGATTTTTCTCCTGGGCCACAGCATGGGCGGTCTCATTGCTGCTCTCTACACGACGGAGCGAACGCCCGATATCGGCGGTCTCATTCTAAGCGGCCCCGTTGCAGAACCCGGCGCCGGCGTTTCTCTCCTGGCCGTAGTCGCTGCGAAGGCATTAAGCCGCTTCCTACCTCGGCTGCCTCTCCAAAGAATTGAAACCGCCGCCATCTCCCGAGATCCCGAGGTTGTAAAAAGCTACGTGGACGATCCTCTCGTCCATCACGGCGGCATCTCTGCAAAGATGGGAGGCGAGATGCTGTCCGCTATGGAACGCCTGCGGAGGGGCATGGCCTGCATTCAAATGCCCCTTCTCATTCTGCACGGAGGAGCGGATCGCATCGTCTCTGTCGAGGGAAGCAGGAATCTCTGCGAGGCCGTCGGTTCGAAAGACAAGAAACTGATTGTCTATGAAAATTTATATCACGAAATCATGAACGAGCCGGAGCATAGACAGGTCCTTGATGATATTGTGAACTGGCTCAATGACCGCACAAATTCTGCCTGTTCCGGCGGGTCTAGACGATTGTGACGCAGGACAGTCCCTTCAGTTCCCGCCGATATGCAGAGCCGACGTCCCTTGTTAGAAAAACGGCGATGCCGCCTGTTTCTATTGTGCGGTAATTTTCAATGCCGGTCTGACACTTCTACAGCCGGCGTCGATGACGCCGGCGTTCTCCTTTTATCTGTTTGCCTGTAATTTTTTTTCTTTGATCATCCCTGTTTACAGTGGCCGGTCAAGACCCCGCACAACCTGCGACCGTATGAGCCTGGGCAGGATCATGTGGTGCTGGGGACAGATCGATGCGGGATTCTGGTAGACGGCATTGGCGAAGGCCGTCATGTATTTTCGCAGATCCTCGAAGCGGACGATCTCGTCCACAAGACCCTTCTTCGCGCAATAGAAAGGCCGCGACGTGTCATGATAATGCTCCACCATCTCGTTCATCTTTGCAATCACGGGATCGAGCGGCCGGCCGGCGTCCTTCTC
>JAFGGB010000092.1 GCA_016930775.1 Deltaproteobacteria bacterium | reverse complement strand
GGGCCCATAGCTCAGCTGGAAGAGCCACCGGCTCATAACCGGTAGGTCCCTGGTTCGAACCCAGGTGGGCCCACCAATGGGTTTCAGATGACAACATTGAGAAAATGGACATCAAGTATCCGCGGAGAAATATTTGTGCGAGAAATGCACCACATAGTGGTGCATTTTTTTTATCCAAACTATGGGGGAGAGATTCGTTGAACGATGAGTTGCGCTTGCTGGTTGAGCTCCAGGAACTAGATTCTCAAATTATCCGTCTGACAATGCGGAAGGATTCGGTCCCGATCGAGAGGGATAAACTCGATAGTGAAGCGGAGAAAGGGAGAAAAAGATTCACCGATGCCGAAGCAGCCGTGGCAGAGTTTAACAGGCAGCATGCCGAGAAAGAACGACAGCTCCAATCGACGATCGATACGCTGAAAAAAACAAAAGCGAAGCTATTCGACGTGAAGACGAACGAAGAGTATCAGGCAACTCTGAAGGAAATCGACTTTATCGAATCAAAAGCCGAGAATGTTGAAGATGCTATCCTCATGCTGCTCGAAGGGATCGATGAAAAAAAGAGCATCCTGGAGAAGGAAGAGGCCTCTTACAGAGAATTTGAGAAGAATTATAGAAAGCAGATCGAAGCTCTCGACGTCGAATTGGAAACCCTGGACGTCCGAATACAGGATCTGATGAATCATCATAGGATCGTCAGGGACAAGGTGGGCGATGAACTCCTGCGGAAGTACGATATGGTGAGAGCCAAACGGAACGGCATAGCCGTCGTATCGGTTTGGAAGGAGATATGCAGCGGCTGTCATATGAACATACCGCCCCAACTGTACAATGATCTCCAGCGCTCGATCCAGGTTGTCGCCTGTCCTCACTGCAACCGAATCATCTACTGGGAAGATCGTAATAATAGTCAGTAAGAAACAATCCCCATACAGAGTTCAATCGCCTGCTATGCCGATTGAACTGAACTCTCGGTATGAAGCTGAAAAGCCTGATCTGCCGGATTGAAACGGTTTCCGGGGTTGCGGATTCTTCAGGGACAATGTAACATGAAAAAAGGTATCGGAGAAGATTGGGCGGTCGCTGGTCCGTTGCATGGGCTGGAGGAAAGTCCGAGCTCCGCAGGGCAGGATGGTCGCTAACGGCGACTGGGGGCGACCCTAAGGAAAGTGCCACAGAGAATAGACCGCCCCGGCCAGCTATGCTGATCGGGGTAAGGGTGAAACGGCGAGGTAAGAGCTCACCAGTTTCCCGGGTGACCGGGAAAGCTAGGCAAACCCCATTCGGAGCAAGACCAAATAGGAGAACGCTTGAGAGTGGCCCGCTCGATGTTCTCGGGTAGCGTCGCATGAGGCGGCAGGCAACTGCCGTCCCAGAGGAATGATCGCCGCCCTCCGGGCGTCTCTGGAGGGAACAGAACTCGGCTTACAGATCTTCTCCGATGCCCTTGGATAATTAGCGGGGACGCCTGCCTATGGGCGGGCGACGCCCCCGGCGTTCGTCTGGTCCGTTCCTTTCCGGGGCTATCGTATGCCCAGAACTTTTTCCTCCTCCAGAATATCAATGGTTGTCTTTAAAACGGTGTCCGCATTGAGAGAAATGCTGTTGATCCCGCACTCCACGAGGAATCGAGCGAATTCCGGATAATCGCTGGGCGCCTGACCGCATATCCCTATTTTCTTGCCCAGTTTTCGCGCCTTCTCGATGGCGATCTTGACCATAGTGAGAACGGCCTCGTTGCGTTCATCGAAGATGTGGGAAACAAGGAAGGAATCACGGTCGAGACCCAGAGTAAGTTGAGTCAGATCGTTGGATCCGATGGAAAAACCGTCGAAAATCTTTCCGAATTCCTCGATGAGCAGCACATTGCTCGGAACTTCAACCATCATGTAGAACTCGAGGCCGTTTTCACCTTGGACGAGGCCATTTGCAGCCATCACTTCGATGACGAGTTTTCCTTCCTCGACGGTGCGGCAGAAGGGGATCATCAGTTTTACGTTGGTAAGGCCCATGGCATTGCGAACTCTCTTCATCGCCTCGCATTCGAGAACGAAGCCTTCACGGTAGCGTTCGTCGTAATACCGCGAGGCGCCGCGGAATCCGATCATGGGATTTTCTTCTTGTTCCTCGAAGAATGAACCGCCTATGAGATTTGCATACTCGTTGCTTTTGAAATCACTCATTCGGACGATTACATCGTTGGGATAAAAAGCGGATGCGATCTTGGCCACTCCCTGGGCGAGCCTGTCTATGAAGAATTCGCTCTTTGTCTCATAGCCCTGAGTCAGAGTTTCGATCTGATCTCGCACGGAGGGATCGGTCACCCTGTCAAACTGAACCAGTGCCATGGGATGAATCTGAATGCTGCTGATGATGAATTCCAGCCGGGCAAGGCCGACGCCGTCGTTCGGTATCGAGGCCCTGTTGAAAGCGATTTCGGGATTTCCGATGTTCATCATGATCTTTGTTTTGGGCCGCTTGAGTTCGTTGAGGTTGAGTTTTTTTACATTGAATTTCAGAATTCCTTCGTAGACTTTTCCCTCCTCTCCTTCGGCGCAGGAGACAGTCGCTTCCTTTGTTTTTTTCAACTTTTGCGTGCCGTCTCCCGTTCCCACGATACAGGGGACTCCCAGTTCCCGGCTCACTATGGCGGCGTGACAGGTTCTGCCGCCTTTGTTCGTTACTATGGCCGCCGCCGCTTTCATGATCGGCTCCCAGTCGGGGTCCGTCATCTCCGTGACGAGAACGGATCCAGGCTTAAATTGCTTGATTTCCTCTACGTTTTCGATAATCGTCACGGGTCCGGCGCCGATTTTGCTGCCCACGGCCGTGCCCACGACAAGCGGCTGTTTGTGTTCGTGAAGTTCATAGGTTTCTAGGACAGTTATGTCCTTTTGAGACTGCACCGTTTCGGGTCTCGCCTGGAGTATGAACAGCTTGCCTGTCACGCCGTCTTTGCCCCATTCGATGTCCATAGGTTTGAAATATCCGGCTTTCTTGGAGTAATGGTCTTCAATGATGATGGTCCATTTGGCAAGTTGCAGGATCTCGTCGTCGCTGATGCAGAAGCGGTTTTGATCCTCTTCCGGAACCGGAATCGTCGTCGTCGACTTTTCTCCTGTGGAGGCATAGATCATCTTAATTCCCTTGCCCCCGATTTTTTTCTGTATGATAGGCCGGTATCCTTCACGCAGAGTCGGTTTAAATACATAGAACTCATCAGGGTTGACGATTCCCTGGACGACCGTTTCTCCCAACCCATAGGAACCGGTTACAAGGATTGCATCTTTAAAGCCAGACTCTGTGTCGATGGAAAAGATGACTCCCGAAGAAGCAAGGTCGGAACGGACCATCTTTTGAACGCCGATGGACAGCGCTATGGACATATGGTCGAATCCCTTGTCTTCTCTGTAGGATATGGCCCTGTTTGTAAAGAGCGAGGCGAAACATTTCTTGCACGCCATTATGAGGGCATCTTTGCCTCTGACGTTCAAAAAAGTTTCCTGCTGGCCTGCGAAACTGGCATCGGGCAGGTCCTCTGCCGTGGCGGAACTCCTGACCGCCACGTCGGTATTGTCCCCGTATTCCCTGCAGAGTCGGTCATAAGCCTTAACAATTTCTTCTTCGAGATCGGAAGGCAGGACGGCCTTGAAGATCAGAGATCTGATTTTCTCGCCCCGGTTGCTCAGGTTATCCATATCGTGGGTATCGAGACCGTCGAGGGTGGTTTCGATGGCTTTCTTTATACCCGACGTTTCAAGAAGATAATAATAGGCATGGGCTGTGATGGCGAAACCGTCGGGCACGCTTACGCCCTTTTTCGTAAGCTCCCGCCGCATTTCGCCGAGAGATGCGTTTTTTCCGCCCACTTGCGGAATGTCCTTCAATTCGATGTCGTCGAACCATGCCACCAGTTTTTCATCTGTTTTCATATGTTCCCTCCCGGAAATTCCTTTGCAGGTTCTTGGGCCCGATAATCTGAAGTAACGGCGGGCGTTAAACGGCGGTGGTAGAAAAATTGATAGAGTATTAAATGCGTCAGGCCGATACCACGAGGTTGGACTCCTCAGAACCAAGAGATCCTGCCCTAGGCTGTCATCCACCTACCAACTTTGCCTAGTGCTGTCAATATGATTTTCTTGCCGTTCAAGGTGAATTCGGTGCGGTCATTATTTCTGCCGCATAGTTAGTTGATTGGGTTTCGGGGAAAATTAGGGCCGAACAGATCGTCGGCGAAGTCTGCCAGAAGATCTTGAGCCCGTTCGAGGTCCTGTGGAGTGTTGATTCCCATCGTCTCGAAACTCTCGGGAAAATGACATGCTTCTACGGGGAGTTGTGCGGCTACAGCCGTTTCGATTATGTCGGGGAGATAATATTCCCGTTGTTGGTTGCGATTTCCTACTGTCCGAAGCGCATCGAAAAGAAAGGTCTTCTCGACAAGGTAAATGCCCGTATTGATTTCCCGAATTGATTGTTCCGCAATGCTTGCATCCCGGTCTTCGACGATTTTCATCATGCGACCTGCCCGATCTCTCACAATGCGGCCGTATCCTTTGGGATTGTCCAGTGTAGTTGTCATTACTGTGACAACGGCGGGGCCGGCACGGTGACAATCGATGAAACGGGCTGCCGTGGAGGGTTTGAGAAGAGGAACATCGCCGCAGAGGATGAGCACTGTTCCATCGAAATCATTAAGAAGCGCTTCGCTCTGGGAGACGGCATGAGCCGTGCCGGATTGCTCTGATTGCAGGGCAATCCGGACCGGCCGGTCGCCCAAGACCGTTCTAACCTGCTCGGCCTGGTATCCGACAACGACTACTATCGGTTGAACCCCCAGGGTCTCTGCGAGGGTCACGGGATACAAGATTATGGGTCTGTTTCCGAGTAAATGCAGAACCTTCGCCGTAGGTGAATGCATCCTTGTGCCCTTGCCGGCGGCAAGAATCACGGCTGCAACCCCTTTCGTCGATTCATTGCTCATTTTCTTTTCTCCGTCGATTTTCCATTGATTCCATTAAACGCCGTTCCTGTCGTGGTTTAGCTCCCTGATGGAGCACTACAAGGACTTCCTTGATGGATTTCATGTCTGCATCTTCCACGACGAAAAGGACGTCTCCTTCCTGGAGACTCTCTTTTTTCCTGGGTATTCTTCCCATTCTCTGGAGCAGGAAGCCTCCAAGAGTTTCATAATCGCCCTCGGGTATCTCCAGAGGCAGAAACTGCCGAAGATGATCGAGTTTGACCTGCGCTCGAACGAGGTATCTGTCCGTACCGGTCTTCCGATACGGCGATGTTGCGCCGAAACGAGGGCTTTCGTCTATTTCTCCCACGATTTCCTCGAGTATGTCTTCTACGGTTACGATGCCCGTTGCTCCTCCATATTCATCGACGATGATGGCCATTAGCTGACTCTGTTTCTGCATCTCCATAAGCAGTTCGCTTGAGGGCTTCATTTCCGGCGCGTAGAGAATGTTTCTCCTTGCGATAGTTCCTATGGATTCGTCGCCGCTTGTTTGTTTCGAAAGGCTGCCGTGAAGATAATCCAGCACATCAAAGGAATGGACCACACCGACAATATTGAAAATGGTGTCCCTGTAAAGAGGTATCCGGGTATATCCTGTTTCATTGAAAATCATAGCAGCTTTGCTTACTGTCATCGATTCCGGCAGGGCTGTCAGTTTTGACAGCGGCGCCATGATTTCCTCGGCCGTTGACTCCGGGAGACTGAAGATCCTTTGTATCATCTCCTGCTCAGAACGGAGTATGTCGCTGTCGGCGGCGCCGTTTTTGAGCAGAAATTCGAGGCCCGATCTGGTGATGAAGGGTCCGTACAGGATGCCCTTCCGCTTGGTGAGCATGTAGACGGCGCCCCGGGAGATCTTCGATACGAGGTAGACCAGGGGATAAAAGAGCCACGACGACGCCATGATAAACCATGATATCCGCAACGCCACCGCCTCGGCGCGCTGCTGAAAAATGCTTTTCGGGATAATCTCTCCCAGCATAAGCAGAACGGGTATCATGACGGCCACTGAGAGAAGTTCTCCCTTTGTCGGACCGAAGTTCGTAATGAAGAAGGTTGTCGCAATCGTAGTGTTTGTTACGACGCAGAGGTTGGTTCCCGTGAGAGTCGTAGAAAGAAACCATTCCGGATTATCAAGAAGCTTGAGCACCATTTGAGCCGAACGAGAA
The DNA here is from genome assembly GCA_016930775.1 of Deltaproteobacteria bacterium. Taxonomy (GTDB): domain Bacteria; phylum Desulfobacterota; class Syntrophia; order Syntrophales; family UBA2210; genus JAFGGB01. Next base: position 67,050 of record JAFGGB010000092.1, on the reverse strand, counting down.
CCGGATTCCGCCTTGAATTTGATTCGATTGATATCGGCCGATACAAGAGCGATTTCACCGCCGGAAAACAGCCCTTCCAGGAGGACAAAGAAGGCGATTACCAGAACAAGGCCGATGCTAGTCATGGCGCGCCTCTTCCCCGCTCGTTGCCCGGATTTTTAATATCCTTGTATTGCTTGTCTTTTCCACAGTAAATGTATATCCGCCGTATGAGATGCAATCCGATGCCACGGGAAGCTTGCCGAAGAGGTTGAAAACGAAGCCTCCGACCGTGTCGAAGGTGTCGGGTATGAGTTGCTTTCCGATTATCTCGTTGAATTTGTCCACGGGCATCATGGCGGACAGGATGATTGTCGACTCATCGACTAGGCGGTACAGTTCCTCCCGGGTATCATATTCATCGCGAAGGTCCCCTACAAGACACTCAAGAATATCGTGGAGCGTCACGAGGCCGGCGACGCCGCCATACTCGTCGACGACAATGGCCATTTGAGTTTTCTTGCTCTGAAACTTTCTCAGCATATCGTCCACTGGTTTTTCCATGGGTACGAAGTGAGGCGTTTCCAGAAGGCCTTTGAGATCGACGACTGTCGTGCCGCGGGAAAGATGGGGGAGGAGATCCTTGGTGTTAAGGACTCCTACAATATCGTCGCGATCGGCGCCATAGACCGGTATTCTCGTGCAACGCGCCTTGAGGACTTCTCGGTAGAGGTTTTCCGGCGCCAGAGACAAGGGGAGAGTGAACATATCAACCCGGGGCGTCATGATTTCGGAGACCGCCGTGTCTGCAAGTTCGAAGGCCCTGTGTATCAGGTCGCGCTGGGTTGCTTCAAGAGCCCCCTCGCGATGTCCGGCGTCAACGAGATATATGAATTCGTCTTCCGTCATGACCCTCTCTTGGGAGCCGCCGGAGCCGCCGACAATCCTGATAATCAAGTTAGCCGCCTGTTCAATTGTCCATACCACGGGGTGGAGAAGGCGCGTGAGGCCCGTCAGGGGGATGGAAACGGCGCTGGCAAAACCGATTGGGTAAGTTACGGCGAAAGTTTTTGGAATCGCTTCACCGAAAATCAGCAGGGTCAATGTTGTTGTGACAATAGCGGGAACCTTGCCTATTATTCCTAAGGCAGACAGGAAAATTGATGCAACGATCACGGAAATGGTTATGTTTACTCCTTCATTTCCGATGAGGATAGTTATCAGCAGGCGCCGTGGGCGTCGCAGAAGGTTGTGTACGGACCGCGCAAAAGGCGCATGATCTTCTTTCATTTTATGGATATGCAGATGGGTGAGATAAAAAAGGGATGCTTCAGAACCAGAGAAAAACCCTGAAAGGACTAAAAGAACAATGAGGATTCCTAATTTTATGAAAAGGTCTGATTCCAATTGGATATATGTTCGATAATCAGATAGTTATTGTTGTCTGTAGCGTATCGGTAAAAGAGATGAAAGTCAACTTATTTCATAGGATGCAATATGTCGCGGATATATCCGGCGGTCCGAGAACCTGCCGTCGACCGTCGCTGGAATATTAACAATGCTCCCGCACTGCGTCCCGGCCGCCGCAAAGTTCGGTCCGGGCAGGCGGGAGCATTATTTTTGACACTGTTGATCGACTATTCTTTTTGCTGGCAGGTGCAGTCAATGCCAAGCAAGCCTGGCAGCACGCTCTTTGTTTTATGGGATCATACAGATCCCAACTAACAGCCTCACCCGCCGCCACCGCCGCCACTGCCTTGGTTGAGGCCCTTGAGATCGACGGGCGTCCGTTCGTAAATCTCAACGATGCTCGTTTCATCCAATTTTATGATCACATCGTTTACAAGGGAGAACCATTCTCCGATAATTTTACCCGTGTCATTCCGAATGTGCGCCCCCGAGGCCATCTTGTTTGCTTCCTGAGCCAATTTCTTGATCTGTGCAATAATGGCTGCGAGGTTCTCTTTCCCATTCGAAAGATTCTTCCAGGTCGACGTGTCGAGGCGATGACCGTTGCAAAGGGCTGCAAGCGCATAAGGCTCGCCTGAGTTAAGAACCTTGATGTAAAAGTTGCAGTTCTCTGTATTGGTCGGTGATTCAAGAGACGTAACCGCTTCGTCGCTCTGATCCAGCGAACCATAGGAGCCCCAGAAGGCGACTGATGGAAGCGCAGCCGCCATAGTTAACATAAGGGCTGTAAAGAACACTGCCGCCGAACCGCCGTATAATCTTCTGTTCATGCTATTTGGTTGTAAGGATTCCATCTTTGAAAACACCTGTTTCCTTTTTTCCGTCGGGATAAACCATCGTTCCCTTCCCCTCTATTTTGTTTTTTGAGAATTCTCCCGAATATTTCCGGCCGTCGGGGAAGGTCATCGTCCCAGTTCCTTCGATGAAATTGTCTTTAATATAGCCTTCATAGCGTTTCCCATCCGCAAAAGAGAAAATGCCTTTTCCATTGGGCATGCCGTTTTTGAATTCTCCTCGATAGGAGCTTCCGTCTGAATTCTTCATCTGCCCGATTCCATTAAATTTGTCGTCTGCAAAATCACCTTCATAGACAGCGCCCGATTTGAACGTTAATTTGCCCTTGCCGTGTTTAATGTCATTTTTGAAGGGACCCTCATAGATCCACCCACTCTTGTAATCGAAGACGCCGAAGCCTTCCTTTTTGCCGTTTTTGAAGTCTCCGGTGTATTTTCCGCCGGTGAGCCAGGTACGATCGCCGTCCTTTTTGTTGGGATACACCATTGTTCCCTTGCCGTGAGGGAGGCCATTTTTAAAGTCGCCCGTGTAGAGCTGACCGTTCGGCCATATCATTTTGCCTGAGCCGTTTTCACACTCTCCCTCCAGGCATGACATCGCCAGAGCATGCAAGGGAATACATGCGGCAAATAGAATTACCATCAGCGCGATTACATGTTTCTTTATCAAACTATCTTTCACTTGCCTGTATCCTCCATCTGCAAAAATAATAGTAATTGTTTATAGTCATTCTTATTGTAGCCCCACTGCGCTGATGCCTGCGTAGCAGGTTCCGTCGGCGCCGGGGACCTTGTCCACGTCGTAATAGAGAGCGAAGGCGGCGACGGCCTGTGTCGCCGAGATCGCCATGCTGCCGTCATAGAAGCACTGAGTCGTCGGCAGCAGTGAGTCAAGATTGTAGCTGACGCTGCCGTTGGCGGGAATCGAGAAGGTTGTCGCATGGGGATTTGCGCCGGACGTCGTGTAGTACGCGAGGGTGACAGTTGTTGTCGTTGCGTGAGGATTGCAAATGTTGACCTTGGTGGACCATCCGCCGTCCGTGTAGCACCCCGAGATTGTCTGAGCCACGTGAGGCACGATAAGGGCGGAGTTCAGTTCGCCGATGAGCGAGACGTCAGCCATGAGACGCGGCCAGCTTTCATCCAGCGTTCCCACCCAGGCGAGACCCGTCAAGGGCGCCGTCGATGTGACGAGGACCCAGCCCTCCACATCGATTTGGGGAAGCACCCGGGCCCACTGGCCCGAGGGGCTGATCGAAAAGTCGGTGAATTCCGCCGCCAAGGGCACCGCCGTCCCGTCGCTCTCGTAGGCCGCCACGGTGACCGTCGCTGCAGAGCCGGCGCTGCTGTTCCGGAGGGCAAGGGATGAATAGAATCCATCCGCTGCTGATGAAGGATCCTCCGCTCGATAGTAGGGAATGTAATACTCATAGGTGGTTTGTGACGCTTCGAAGTGCGCAGTAATGTATTTATCGCAGGTGACAAGAATCGTTTGGGGATTTTCCGAGCCAGCCAAGTCTCCGCTCCAGTGTGAGAATATATAGCCTGCCGCCGGCTCCGCCTTGAATGCGTGGTATGTATTGTCGGTCACCTGGACGCTTGATCGGACGATATCGTCGATTTTTACGCCGCCGCCGCCTGTAGGACTGACTGCCACGGTCAGCCATGGATCCGATCAACTGGCGGCAGCTGGCGTTACCTGACCAAGGCCGGCTATGGTTGCAACAATAAGCGCTATTGATGTCATTATTGTAAGCATCGGGATCTTTTTCTTAACAAATAGAATCATTCTGAACTCCTTGTTGGGTGATTAATAAAAAAACGCTGCACAGGCTATCGTGAGGTTGCATCCTTGGTGTTAAGAGGATAGTGTGGTTCAATGCCGCTGATTTTACGGTGATTATTAATAATGTCTATTCTCCGCTGGAGCAGGTCGGCAAGAGTCGTCGATTCCAGAACGCCTTCCATGGCCCGTTGAGCCTTGTGCCAGAGAATCCGGGTAACGCATTCAGGAGATTTCTCGCAGAGACCAGGATCGTCGATGCAGTCCGCGAGGGATGTGTTTCCCTCGACTGACGTGAGTATATCGATGATGCGGATGTCAGCGGGGTCTTTTCTAAGAAAGAATCCTCCCTGGGAACCCCGGACGCTCCTGATAAGACCGGCGGCTTTCAATTTGGCGAAGATCTGCGTTAGATACAGGCCTGATATGGATTCTTTTTCCGATATATCCTTGATCGAGCAGGGGCGCTGCCGGAGCTCCGTGCAGAGAGCCAGATCGAGAAGAGCCCGTGTTGCGTACCGCCCTTTCGTCGATATTTTCATGATGCCGGCCTTTCTATATGACTATTGTGATCCGGATTATAAATTTAAGCTCTTGTAATGAAATAGATGCCTCCTGTCAAGAAAAAAGGATGAAGAGTCCTCATGTTTCAGTAATGCATCTTCATTTAGAGAAGATTGTCTTTCAACGAATCTCTGTGGTATAGCTGCAAACACTATACCAGATGTGTTTGAGTGCCGCAGCTTCCATGAATAGATTCAACCTTCGCTCCGAATTTCGTCCCGCCGGCGACCAGCCCCTGGCTATCGAAAAGCTCTGCGAGGGCGTTGCCGCAGCCGCCGCTCATCAGGTATTGCTCGGCGTTACCGGTTCAGGCAAGACCTTTACCATGGCTAATGTTATAGAAAGGATGCAGCGCACGACTCTCGTCATCGCGCCCAATAAAACCCTCGCCGCCCAGCTTTTCAACGAATTCAGCCTGCTCTTTCCAGACAACGCCGTCGAGTATTTCGTGAGTTACTATGATTACTACCAGCCTGAAGCCTATATTCCGAGCACTGATACGTATATCGAGAAGGATGCCTCCATAAACGACGATATCGACAAACTCCGTCATTCGGCCACCCGCTCTCTCCTTTCGCGACGCGATGTCATAATAGTGGCCAGCGTATCATGCATTTACGGTCTCGGTTCTCCCGAGAGCTATTCGGGCATGCGGCTGACGCTGTTCGAGGGACTTGAATTCCGTCGCAACGACATGCTCCGACAGTTGGTTGATATGCAATACGAAAGAAACGACGTCGATTTTCACCGAGGGTCCTTTCGCGTCCGGGGAGATGTGGTGGAGATTTTCCCCGCGTACGAGGAAGATCGCGCCTTGAGGGTGGAATTCTTCGGCGACATCGTCGAGGGACTCTTCATGGTTGATCCTCTCCGGGGAAAAAGAATACAGCGGAAGACGAGCGAGACCGTCTATCCGGGCAGCCACTACGTCACGAGCCGGGAGACGCTGAAGGTCGCCATGGGGAACATCAGGGAGGAACTGGTCGACCGGCTCGCCGTCTTCAATGCCCACAGCAAGCACTTGGAAGCCCAGCGACTGGAACAGCGGACCCGATTCGATCTCGAAATGATCGAAGAGATGGGATACTGCCAGGGCATAGAGAACTACTCCAGGCACCTGACCGGCCGGAAACCCGGCGAACCTCCGCCTACCCTGATGGAATACCTTCCGGAGGACGCCCTGCTTTTTATCGACGAAAGCCATGTGACGATTCCACAGCTTCAGGGCATGTACCGGGGCGACCGATCGAGGAAGGAAACGCTCGTGGAATATGGATTCCGCCTTCCATCGGCACTGGATAATCGTCCCCTTATGTTCGAGGAGGTTGAGGCCATCGCCTGTCAGAAAATTTATGTCTCGGCTACGCCGGCTGACTATGAACTCCGGAAAGCCCGGGAGTCGGTTGTCGAACAGATCATCAGGCCCACGGGCCTCATGGACCCTCAGATAACGGTTCGTCCCGCGGCGGAGCAGGTCGACGATCTCTACGGCGAGATCCGTCGAAGGGTGGAGCGTTCGGAGAGAGTGCTCGTTACAACATTGACGAAACGTATGGCCGAGCATCTTGCCGAGTACTATCGCAATCTGGGACTCAAGGTTGCCTATCTTCACTCCGACGTGAAGACGCTGGAGAGAGTGGCTGTTATCAGGGACCTCAGGCTCGGCATATACGACGGAATCATCGGCGTTAATCTCCTCAGGGAGGGGCTTGACATTCCCGAGGTTTCTCTGGTGGCAATTCTTGACGCAGACAAGGAGGGCTTTCTAAGGTCGGCGCGATCGCTCATCCAGACGAGCGGCAGGGCCGCTCGCAACGTGAACGGGACGGTTCTCATGTATGCGGACCGCATTACCGATTCCATGCGCCGATGCATCGATGAAACGGCTCGGCGTCGAGATATCCAGCGGCTGTTTAATGAACGGAACGGCATAACTCCCGAGACGATCAAAAAGTCGATAACTGACGTGCTGGCCTCCATCTATGAGGCTGATTATGTAACCGTACCGGTTTCGGAACGGCTGGCGGGCTATGGCGGAGAGGAAAATCCGACTGCGACGATAAAGCGGCTCGAAGAGGAGATGAAGGAGGCGGCGCAAAAACTCGATTTTGAACGGGCGGCGGGACTTCGAGATGAAATTAGGGCTCTTTCCCGCATGGCGACGGAAGTAGGCCTTTGGGGATAAAAGGTAAAAAATTGAACGGGGAAAAAGGACATACGAGCAAATTTGACGGCGGAGTCGAAGCAACCAAGAGTTTCCCCGACCCGGCAAACCTGGCGGATGGAGCGCCGAGGATGCCGGGCGTCTATATCATGAAGGATCGGGGCGGTCAGGTGATTTACGTGGGGAAGGCCAAGGATCTTCGAAGCAGAGTCCGCAGCTATTTCGGAGAAGGCGACAGCCGCCCGATGATTCCCTATCTCGTAACAAAAATAAGCGACATCGAATTCATGGTCACCAGGACCGACAAAGAAGCGCTTATTCTTGAAAACACATTAATCAAGCGTTACAAGCCCCGATATAACGTCAATCTCAAGGACGACAAGAACTTTTACGTTATCCGCATGGACAGCAGGACGCCCTTCCCACGTTTTGAACTTGTGCGGCGAATGAAACAGGACGGAGCTCGTTACTTCGGGCCCTATTCGTCAAGCGCCTCCGTGAAGGAGACTCTTCGATTCCTCCATCAGGCAGTTCCGTTGCGGACCTGCAAGGAGCGGCATTTCATACAGAGAAGGCGTCCCTGCATGGAGTTTCAGATAGGACGATGCCTTGGACCCTGTTGCGGACGGGTTGCCGAGGAAGACTACAGGGAACTTCTTCAGGACGCCCTGCTCTTCCTGGAGGGAAAGAGCGCACGACTTCTCGGCGACCTTCGAAGGCGGATGGCCGTTGCCGCGGAAGCCCTTGAGTATGAACGAGCCGCATCTCTCAGGGATCGCATTGCCGCAATAGAAGTGACGCTGGAAAAACAGAGGGTCGTCGCTCCATCCGTAAGCGACTGCGACATTTTCGCAGTGTCCCGCAACGGCGCCCGGGTCCAGCCGCTTGTACTCTTTGTCCGCCGGGGCGCGATCGCCGGCCAGTACAGCATGCCCTCCTTTTCCACGAGAGAAGAGACGACCGATGTTGCGGCGGCCATACTGAAGCAATATTACCATGGAGACAGGCCGGTTCCCGACGAGGTTATTCTGCCTCATTCCGTCGAGGATGGTCCGGTAATCGCCGAGTGGCTTTCGGAGAAAAAGAAAAAAAGAGTCTCTCTCGTCATACCGAAACGAGGCCGGAAATTAGAGCTTCTCAGGATGGCAATGGACAACGCTGCGGCCCTTCTGGGAAAGGAAACAAACGAAGAGGACAATCGCACGAGCCTCCTTGAGCAACTGGCCCGGCTGCTCGATCTAAAAGGGACGCCCCGACGGATGGAGTGTTTCGACATATCGACACTGGCGGGACAGAGTTCTGTTGGTTCCTGCGTTGCCTTCTCGGGCGGCATGCCCGACAAGGAACGGTATCGTCGGTACAGAATACGAACGAAAGAAAGCCTCGACGACTGCGCCATGATGTATGAAGTGCTCAGGCGCCGCTTCTCCGGACCGGGCGAGCGGCCCGATCTTGTGGTCGTCGATGGAGGACGGGGCCAGTTGAACGCGGCTGTCCGCGTTTTCAGAGACCTCGGAATCGAACGGCAGAACCTGGTCGGCATAGCGAAAGAGCCGAGGGACCGACGCACAAAAACATCAATGGATGCCGGAACCGTTGACCGCATCTACCGACCCGGCAGAAAAAATGCCATCGTACTGCCGCCGGGATCGCCTGCCCTCCTTTTACTCCAGCGCATCCGAGACGAGGCGCACCGTTTCGCCGTTGCGTATCATCGAAGACTGAAGGAACGAAAGGATTTTTCATCCCTTCTCGATGCCGTTCCCGGAGTCGGCCCGTCGAAAAAAAAGGCGATTCTTCGCCATTTCAAATCGATGGATATTCTCCGCAATGCAGCCGAGAGCAGATTCTCGGAAGTCCCCGGAGTCGGTCCAGCCTTGGCGGCGCTGATTTACGAACATTTACATCGGCGGGAGGGATAGGGATGCTTCTTACGAAACCTTTGAAATCATTTCGACTATTGACATGATTCCGTTCCTGATATAGGAATATCTTAAAAAATTGATCCAGCCGAAGGGACCGGTCCGTCGATGGAGCGTAAGATACTTGTGGTGGATGATGAAATATCTATCCGGCAATTGATGTATGACGCATTGAGCGATCAGGGTTACAAAGTTTATCTTGCCGAAAATGCCAACGATGCCATAGGGATTCAGAATAGGGAAAAAACCGAAGTCATCTTCCTTGATCTGAAGCTTTTCGGGATGAACGGCATAGATCTTTGTCGTCAAATCAGGCGTTTCCACCCCGTACCCGTAATTTATGCCATGACAGGCTGGGCCGGGCTCTTCGAGATCGAGGAATGCCGTGAAGCGGGCTTCGACGATTATTTTCAGAAACCTCTTCAGCTGGATACTCTATTTAATTCCGTCGATGGCGCCTTTGAGAAGATCGACAGGTGGTACAATCGGGCTCGCCGGCCCTGACACGGTCTTTCCGCTGCGGCAGACCTCGCTGGTCTGCTCCATGGACTCACTTTCGAAAAAAACCGTAAAGTTTTTCCCGAGACAACCGATATATTGCAATAGTTGCAAAGGATGTAATCGTTTCAGTTTGTTCGTCCTTATAGCGTTGCACGGGATTGATAATGGCAAAAATATTTTATTCCACCGCAGAAGTATCGAAGTTTTTCGGCGTCAACAGGGTGACGGTCTATCGGTGGGCCCGGGAGGGGAAAATCCATGCCTTTGAAATCGGCAAACATTTGAAAATACCGGCCGCGGAAGTGGATCGCCTCTTCAAAGAATTCGGATTCACCAGGCGGGAGCGGTCCGATATCTGCGGATTCAAAGAGATCGACGAGGCAATTCCCACGGAATGCAGGAAAGAGCTGGTTGTTGTCATCTCGCGGGATCCCGAAGTTCTGGCGGTCATCGATCAAGCTCTTGGCAGCAATAGTTTATGCAACCGCTGGCGTTGCAGCGCCTATGAAGATCCTTTGAAAGCAGCCATCCAGATCGGCAAGGAAAAACCTGCACTTGTCATTATCGACAGCGGCGGTTCCTATTCGTCGAAGACTTTGGCAATGGAAATCAGCGCTATCTTTAACGACGTAACAATACTGCTGGTGGACGACGGCACTGCAACGAACGATGAGACAGAGGATCGATTCCGTCGGCTTGAGCGGCCACTGGAGGGCCGGTCCATTAACCGCATCCTTGCGGCACGGGGCAGTCCTTCCTGTGGCGAAACCGGAGGTTGTCAGGGTGAGGAAGATGAGGGATGAGATTCTCCGGCTTGTCGATCGCCACGATCGTTCATGAGGCCTTCCATGAGGAGCTTCATCGGAATGCCAGGCTGCTGGCCGGAAAGACCGTTCATATAGAGAGCCGGCCGTTGATGCGGCCCTGTCAAGACAAGGAAAACGACGGTTCGAGGAAACAATGACTACGGATATTCATTTACGGGACATCGATTTTGAGCGGATCAGCCGTTTCGTGTACGAAGTCTGCGGGATCAATCTCCACGATGGAAAGCGTGAATTGGTCAAGGCCCGTCTCGGGAAACGTTTGCGCCAGGGAAGTTTTGATTCCTTTACGAGTTATTTCGATTACGTAACAACGGAAGAGGGAACAAATGAACTGATACACATGATAGATTCCCTCTCGACGAATCTCACGAGTTTTTTCAGGGAAGCCAAACACTTTGAAATTTTTAAGAGCCTTCTGAAAGAACGGGTTTCACCGAACGGCGGGCCCCGTCAGAAACTGAATATCTGGAGCGCGGGCTGTTCCTCCGGCGAGGAACCCTATACGGTTGCCATGATTGTTCGAGAAACTCTCGGCGCTCTCGCAGACCGTGTATCGATTGTGGCTACGGATATCTCGACGAAGGCTCTCAAGACCGCAGCCTCGGCCGTTTACTCCGAGGACAAGGTAAAGCCTATACCTCCTCAACTGCTGAGAAAATACTTTCAGCTGGGAAGCAACCAATGGACCGGTTACTATCGGCTCAAGCCAAGCATACGGGACACGGTTCGATTCAGGCGTTTTAATCTTATGGATAAAATCGACTTCTGCGACTCCCTTGATATTATTTTCTGCCGAAACGTTATGATTTATTTCGATAAGAAGACTCAAAACGAACTGATCGACCGATTCTACGATGTTCTTGCAGGAGGAGGGTATCTTTTTGTCGGTCATTCAGAAAGCTTGACGGGCTTGGATCACCGGTTTCGCTACATTGGTCCGAGCGTCTATACGAAGTGACGGGTGAGAAGATTATGGCACAGATAATTGTCGGCATTGCCGATTTCAAAATAAGCAACAAGATCGATGATTCAATCGTTACCTATGCCTTGGGATCTTGTGTGGCTATCGTTGTTTACGACTGGGATGCGAAGATTGGCGGCATGTTGCATTATATGCTGTCCGATTCAATGATTGATGCGAGAAAGGCCGCGGAGAAGCCGGCCATGTTCGCCGATACGGGAATTCCTCTGCTGTTCAAATCCTGTTATAAAGCCGGCGCCGAGAAGCGAAGGATGAATGTAAAAGTAATAGGGGGCGCCAGAATCCTCGACAGAGACGGACACTTTGAAATAGGCCAGAAGAATATCGTTGCGGCGAGGAAGATTTTTTGGAAGAACAATGTAATCGTCGATGCCGAGGACACGGGAGGAGACTTTAACAGGACGGTCAGACTGGATATGGCAACAGGAAGGACGCATGTTTATAATGCCCAGGGTTATGACCGGGAACTCTAAGGCGATTGTGATCTAAAGAGAGGGAGAAAAAATGTCATTTAACGTACTTATAGTTGATGACTCGAATTCCATGAGGTCTGTCATCAAGAAGGTCGTCTCCATGTCGGGCTTCAAGATGGACGGCTGCTATGAGGCGGGCAACGGCAGGGAGGCTCTTGAGGTGCTCGGGCGTCAGTGGGTCGATGTGATCATCTCCGATATAAACATGCCTGAGATGAACGGATTCGAATTCCTGCAAGCCCTCGAACGAGATTTTATATTGAAGAACATCCCGGTCATCGTTATCAGCACCGAAAGCCGGGAGGACCGAATCAACAAATCCTTTGAGCTCGGCGCCAAAGGATTCATAAAAAAACCTTTTAAGCCGGAGGAAGTGAAAAAAATCCTCCACGAAGTCTTGGGAGTGAACGATGAAGGAACATACGATGCGGGAGAAGGTGAAGAACTCGACTTCTGAGGTCTTCGAAAAAATGTTTTATCTGTATATAGAGGAGAATGAAGAAACCGTGCAGCCCTTCGTCATTGCATCGTCCATCCGCTTCGCCGGACCCTGGGCGGGATCCGTCACGATGCAGTTTACCGACGACCTGATACAGGCGATGGTGCGAAACATGCTTGGCATCGAGGACGGCGCCGTCGGTCAGCAGGAAAGGGCTGACTGCGCCCGTGAGGCCGTAAACATGGTTTGCGGCAACTTCCTGGCGAACCTCGAAGGGACGGATCATTTCGATCTGGGAATTCCTCAGATTGTTCCGCAGCCTGACGAAAGATCGGCCCTGACAGCCACGGAACGGCTTTTTTTCAAGACCGACGGGGGCTGCTTGCGTGTTATCCTCGCCTATCCCGTCGACCTGTGGGAAGATTTTGCATCCTGAACGGCGGACGGTTTTTGCAGCCATGCAAGGGAATTTGATTCATTACAATAAGGAGAAGGCGCATTGAGACCGATACGGGTGCTTGTCGTCGATGACTCGGCGATCGTAAGGAAAATTTTTACCGATGAGTTGTCCCGGTTTGGCGATATTGAAATTGTAGGAAGCGCTCCGGATCCCTTTGTAGCCAGGAACAAAATTATTCAACTGAAACCTGACGTGATAACCCTTGATATTGAAATGCCCAGGATGGACGGCATCACCTTTCTGAAGAAACTGATGCATTACTATCCCATGCCCGTCATCGTCGTAAGCGCACTGACTCAGAGCGGCAGCGCCATGGCTCTGGAGGCTCTCGATATAGGCGCCGTTGACGTCATAGGCAAACCCGGCGGCTCTTACTCCGTGGGAGACATGAGCTTTCAACTCGCCGAGAAAATCCGGGCGGCTTCCAGAGTCAGGACGGCAAAACGAATAGAAGAAACAGCCGATAACGGCCAACCTGAGAAAATAGGCGCCCTGACCCAGACGTCTCACAAAGTCATCGTCATCGGGGCTTCCACGGGCGGAACGGAGGCGTTGAAAAAGGTGCTCAGCCGCATGCCCGTCAACTCCCCCGGCATTGCTGTTGTCCAGCATATGCCGGCGAAATTTACCAGATCCTTTGCAGAGCGTCTTAACGAACAGTGTCAGATCGAGGTGCGGGAGGCCAGAGATAACGATTCCATTGTTCCCGGCACGGCACTCATTGCCCCGGGCAATTTTCATATGATTCTCAGGCGGAGCGGGTCCCGTTACTATGTGGAGGTGAAGGACGGACCCATGGTCCATCACCAGCGGCCCGCCGTGGATGTCCTCTTCAAATCGGCGGCAAAATATTCCGGCGCAAACACTGTGGGCGTTATCCTTACGGGGATGGGCGCCGACGGCGCCGTCGGGCTCCTGGAATTAAAACAGGCGGGCGCGCAGACTATTGCCCAGGATGAGGAAAGCTGCGTTGTTTTCGGGATGCCGAAAGAGGCAATCAAGATGGGGGCTGTGGACAAAATAGTTCCGTTGTCGCGGATCCCTGATGAAATCGTAAGGATGGTGTAATCATGGCATATGAGAATATCCTCGCTATTATTAACGACATGACGTCCAATTTTCTTTTTCTAGAAAATGGACATATAGATATCCCCACGGCGGGGAAGTTTCTCAACCAGCTTGAACAGATCGTTACGGCCAGTGCGTCCGCCAAGATGGACCCGCTGCCGAACATAGCCGGCGCGGTGAACACGCTCCTCGAAAAGATGATTATGGAAATTGTGGACCGGAAAGAGGGATTCAGCGCCTTTGAGGAAGGCCTGACGCTTATGCAGAAAATCGGCGATAGTTATCAGTCGACCGGCAGCTATACAGGTGATGTGAATGACTTTCTTTCCAGAGTTTCGACGCTTACGGGGATTTCCCTTTCCCGGCCCGGCAGCGCTGCCCCATCCTCGGAACCGCTGGCCGCCGACCTGAAAGTGACGGAGACGTCTCCGGCGGCGACGGATGATGCCGTTCGGACAAAGGACCAGGAGAAGAAAAAGGATTTTATTGTCGAGGATGAGGGACTCCTGAAGGATTTTATTGTAGAAGGCCTAGAGTACATGTGCGAAATAGAGGTCAGCGTGCTGAACCTCGAACAGAATCCCGAGGATAAGGAATATATCAACGCGGTCTTCAGGCCCTTTCACTCCGTCAAGGGAGTCGCCGGCTTTCTTAATCTTAAGGACATCAGTGAACTGGCTCACGCCCTGGAGAATCTTCTCGATCGGGCCAGGAACAATGACCTTAAGGTTGTCTCCGGTTTGATCGATATCATCCTCGACGGCGCCGATGTTCTTAAAACGATGATCGGCAGTCTTCAGGAGGTGCTTGACGGAAACCGCGACATTCCATTTATTCCCGATCTTTCCGATCTCAAGGAACGGATCGAACATGTAGACGAAATCGTTGAGGATGTTCCCGAGATCAAGAAAATCGGAGAGATTCTCATAGATAACGGTGTTATTTCCGAGGACAACCTTAAGGAATCCCTGGAACAATCCCAACGGGCGCCGCACAAGAAGAAACTGGGAGAGACGCTCATTACCGAGGGAAAGGCTACGCCGCGGCAGGTAGCCCAGGCCCTCCGCAAACAGGCCAATCAGGTTGCCGATACAAGCACGATTCGCGTGGATGTAAAGAAACTGGACGATCTTGTCGATATGATCGGGGAGCTGGTAATATGTCAGTCAATGATCAGGCAAAATCCGGCGGTTCAGGAAAGCGATGACATGAAACTGATCCGGGACGTTGCTCAGCTTTCGACGATCACGTCGGAACTGCAGAGAACCTCCACCAGCCTGAGGATGATCCCCATCAAGCAAACTTTTCAGCGAATGTCGAGACTTGTCAGAGACCTTGCAAAGAACGCCGGCAAGGCCGTCGCTGTGATCCTGGAAGGAGAAGAGACGGAAATCGACAGGAACATGGTGGAAGAGATATACAATCCTTTGGTCCACATGGTCAGAAACGCCGTGGATCATGGCATTGAATCTACGGAAGAGCGCAGTAAAACGGGAAAGCCCGATCAGGGAACAATCCAGCTCAAGGCATATCATAAGGGCGGCAACATCGTAATCGAAATTGTCGACGATGGTCGCGGTCTGAAGAAACATAAAATTATTGAAAAGGCCATAGAGAGGGGTCTCATAGAATCGGCCGAGGCCGTGACGGAGCAGGAACTCTACAGACTTATATTCCACCCGGGCTTCTCCACGGCGGAAAAGGTGACCGATGTGTCGGGACGGGGCGTGGGCATGGATGTTGTGAAGCAGGCTGTAGAGAAGCTTCGGGGTAAGGTGGATATCCAGAGCCGTGAAGGTCAAGGTACGACATTCATAACGTACTTCCCGCTGACCATGGCCATCGTTGACGGCATGATTGTTCGAATCGGGCGGGAAAAGTACATCATTCCGGCCACGGCCGTGCGGCAGCTTCTCCGCCCGCCAAGGGAGTCCTACAACAATGTGATTGGCCGGGGAGAGATGATCAACGTCATGGGAAATCTCCTGCCGCTGGTCAGGTTGAACAAAATATTCAACATCAAGGCGGATCATGATGAACCCTGGGATGCCTTGACGGTGGTCGTCGAGGCGGGACACAAAGCCAAGTGCTTTATCGTCGACGAGGTGATCGGGAAAGAAGAAGTTGTTATCAAGACGCTCGGCGACGGGTTGAAAAATACCAAAGGCATTTCGGGAGGGGCCATTCTCGGCAACGGAAATGTGGGCCTCATTATTGATCCCGAGGGAGTTTTTGAGTTAAGCGAGCGCTGAGGAGAACACAGTTTTAAAAGAGAGCAACAAAGGAGCTCACGATGGATAAAAACATTAAGGTGCTGGTTGTAGACGACTTTGCCACCATGAGAAAGGTGGTGCGGAATCTTTTAAAGCAGATAGGCTATGAAAACATCGTCGAGGCCGAGGACGGCGCCATGGCTTTGAAAACACTTAAATCACAGAAAATAGATTTCATAGTGGCCGACTGGAATATGCCGAATATGTCGGGTATAGAACTGCTCAAGGCTGTGCGAGCCGACGGCAAACTGGCGGGGACTCCCTTCTTGATGGTCACGGCCGAAGCTCTTCAGGAAAACGTAATCGAAGCGGTCAAGGCCGGCGTTAACGGGTATATCGTTAAACCCTTTACGGCGGAAGTCCTGAACGAGAAAATCGAGGCAATCGTTGCTAAACTATAGCTCACCGAGATCGGGCTTATAAAGGAGAATGTTGCGATGGATGTGCGATTTATAAATCCCTTTCTTCTGGGAACAGTCGAGGTGCTGAAGACCATGGCCTTTATCGAGCCAAGGGCCGGCAAGCCTTTTTTGAATCAGGACAGCGTCGCCACGGGAGACGTGTCTGGCGTGATCGGAATTACCGGCGTCGTCAAGGGTTCCATCGCGCTGTCCTTCAGTGAAACGTGCATACTGAAGATCGTATCGAATATGCTGGGGGAAGAGTCCCAGGGTATCGACGGCAACGTCAAAGATGCCGTCGGCGAGTTGACAAACATGGTTTCCGGGACGGCGCGGAGACATCTCGAAAGAGAAGGATTCAGCCTCAAGGCCGCCATACCTACGGTCATAGCCGGTAAGAACCATTCGATAACCCATGTGCTGGGCGGTCCCAGCATAATAATACCTTTTGAAACGGACTTTGGACCGTTCGTCGTCGATGTTTGTCTGGGCAAATAAGAGAGGCGCCGTTGTCACCCGCGCAGCACCTCGCGCTGCCGCCTGAAGACGTATTTCATTATGGCTTCCTCATTATCTTCGCTAAGATCTGTGAACTTCAGCGAGACGATATGGCGGTTTTCTTCACTCGATTTCGAAGACGAGACGACTGTAGCCGTCAGATCCAGGGGAGAAATTAAGCTGCCCGTTGCCGGCAGATGGATCCTCATAGCCACGGTATCGCCTTCTGCAAGGGGCTGATCGGTTATGAATCGAAGTCCCGAAGCGCTGATGTTGACGCGGTTGTATACTGACGAAGCCGACGACGCTTTTTCGCGAGGAAGAGACTCCATAATCTGATCGAGTTTCCAGTTGACTTGACACAGCAGATTATAAAGCGTCTTTAGATCGACAGATTCCGCCTCCGGGACCTTCGGCAGGCAGCCGAAGATCTTGTTGAAAAGTTCAAGACGACTGGCGCCGTTCTGTTTGGGATCGTCGGTCAATAGGGCATAGTCGATTTTCAGAAAATCGTCCACTCGAGCATATTCACGCTCCGTTACGACTGTTGCGGCGATGTTGGGAAAATTGACCGTATCGTCAACGTTCAGGAGAAGGCCTTTCCCCAGAATGTAGATATCGGTGCCCGTCACAGGCGTCATTTTCTCGTCGTTCACATTGAGCTGAATAACGGCATTTTTTTCGTTGAGGGATATCACACGTCCCGTCGTATCGACAGTTCTGTTAAGAGTAAACGAAACATCAAGCATATCGCCTACGTTAAGATCATCATACCGTTCTTTTGAATCCATGCGATCATTCCTGCAGCTGCATTTTTTAAAAATAAACCTGCAATATCGGCGCCAGGGCTCGATTAATGAAGAGTATTACTGCAAAAAGCAATGGATCAGGGGGCGTTCAAATATTTTGCATGGCGATGAAAGCGTCGACAATCCTGGCGTCGAATTGGCTTTCCTTGTTCTTTAGGAGTTCCTGAAAGGCAACGCTTCGTGTGAGCCCTTTCCGGTAAGGGCGGTCGCTGGTCATGGCGTCGAATGTGTCGGCTACGGAGAGTATTCTGGAAAGGAGAGGAATGCCTTCTTTGCTGAGACCGTTGGGATAACCCCGGCCGTCCCACCGCTCATGGTGGTGGCGAATAATCTTACGTTCCGTTTCAAAGAGGGCGATAGACTTGAGGATGCTTTCACCGACGGACGAATGCGTCTTGATGATATCGTATTCCTGGGTTGAAAGCTTGTCCGGTTTCAAAAGAACGCTGTCGGGGATTGCGATCTTTCCGATGTCGTGGAGGATCGAGGCGATTCTCAAGGTTTCTATTTCATGGGCCGTGAGGCCCATGCTGTCGGCGATTTTCAAGGCGATCCGAGTCACATTATGAGAATGCCGTTCAGTGTAATGATCCCGCACATGAATCGAATGCACCAGAGATTTCAGCGTATCCATGATGCTCAGGAACAGGCTTTCGTAAAGAAGCTGGTTTTCGATGTTGAGCGATGCCCTCGCCGTCAGGTTTTCGATGTAGTTGAGTTCTCGTAGAGTGAACGTTCCTTCAGACCGCTTGTTCATAAGTATCAAAAGGCCGAAGACCTTTTCCCTGATCATGAGCGGCACGCAAAGAAGCGAGCGGAAGACAGTCCGCGAGTTCCCCGACTGTATGACTCCCCGTCGCGTGGAGACGACATCCTCTAAAAGAGAGTTCAGGGCGGCGATGAGCTGATCTCCCGATGCAAGCTTATAGGTCTTTTCATGCTGCTCAATCTTCAGGTGGAAAAGGCCCTTGTCTTCATCGTAAAGGACCATGACGGCGCTCTCGGCATTGGCAACCCTCAGGGCAAGATCGACGATCTCCCGGAAAATTTGTTTGTTGTCTCCCTGGGTTTTTTCAACGCTTTCATATATATAGCCGATCGTTGAGAGTTCCCTGCTTTTCTCATGGAGTCGCGTGTGCTCGATTTGGATATTCAGTTCGTCTTCCGAGAGAAGCTTTTTCCCCCGGAGATGGATGTTCACTTTATATATGAGGTCGTCAATTTTGAACGGTTTTGTTATGAAGTCGAAGGCCCCGTCCTTCATGGCGGAGACGGAAAGGTCGACGGATGGAAACCCCGTCATAATAATGACGGAAGTGGAAGGGTCGATTTCCTTGATCCTGCTGAGAAGCTCCAGCCCGCTCATGCCGGGCATCTTGAGATCGCTGATGACGAGATCGTAGGATGCTTCCCTGAGGAGCGCGATGGCGTCGAGGCCGTTGTCGACATCGCGGGTTTCACCGTAGCCCGCATCATTCAGTGCATCGACGATAAGGGCTCGTATTGAATAATCGTCATCGACGACCAGGATGGGTTTCTGGTTGATGTCGGCTTGTGAATCCATAGATCGTCTTTATTGCTCTGCTCTGTCGTTCAGGATGATATCCACGAGACTATAGGAAATTTTTTCATAGACTTCCTTTGTATCGGCGTCTCTAGATAGAGAGACTGTATCCTTGTATTGGCCGGGCGTCTCTGAGCCGGTCTGCATAGCCGCCGGCCGTTTTGCCCTGTCTTGGCGATGGTAAGCCTTCAACACACTGTCTATGCGATAGGACGATACAGTCATGGGACCCTCACTATACTTCGCACGTCTCTCACTAATGCTTATCGGTCGATCGGGAGAGAACTTTAGCCTTTTCTTGAAAAGAATTCCTCTGATATGCCCGGAAGAAAATGGCCGATTGCAGTTGACTATTGCATCTTTTTTGTTTACATCCCATATCGGTGTTCGTAATTTTACTCGCCGAGATGATTCAATGAAAAAGTTCAAGATGCTCATTGCCGAGGACAACGACCTGAGCAGGGCGAATCTTGTCGAGCTCCTTGAAGCCGAGGGTTACTTGGTAACGGCGACGAAGGATGGCCGGGAGGCTATGGAAGCTTTTCCCTGCGACAAGTATGACCTCGTGATCACCGATCTGAAGATGCCGCATGCCGACGGTCTTGAATTGCTCAAGTTTGTCAAGGAAGTAGATCCGAACCATGTGGTAATTATTATGACCGGATATGCCACGGTCAACAGTGCCGTAGAGGCCATGAAACTTGGCGCCTTCGACTATATTACCAAACCGCTCAGGGACGATCTTGTCAAGATCACCATCGAGAGGGCCCTATCGTACGCTTGCCTTGCAGAGGAAAATATTACCCTCAAAGAATCCCTCAGAGAGAAATACGATTTCGGCAACATGATCGGTTTCAGCGATGCCATGAAAGACGTTTTCGAGACGATCAGGAAGGTTTCTTCTTCAGACAGCACCGTCCTCATATACGGGGAAAGCGGGACCGGCAAGGAACTGGTTGCCCGTGCTCTCCATTTCAACAGCGACCGCAGAAACCGCCAGCTCATTACGGTAAACTGCGGCGCCATTCCTGAGGATCTTCTGGAAAGCGAATTTTTCGGTCATGAGAAAGGCGCCTTCACGGGCGCCATCAGAAGCAAGATGGGGAGGTTCGAGCTGGCGCAGGGCGGAACGATCTTTCTCGACGAAATCGGCGATATGAGTCCCTCGTTGCAGGTAAAGGTTCTTCGAGTGATTCAGGAGAAGCAGTTCGAACGCATCGGCGGGACGAAGACGATAGAAACGGATGTTCGCATCATCGCCGCGACCCATCAGAATTTGGAAAAAGCCGTTGAAGAGAAGAAATTTCGTGAAGACCTTTTCTATCGAATCAACGTGATTCCCATCCACGTGCCTCCTCTGCGGGACCATAGGGTGGATATTCCGCCGTTGATCAACCACTTCCTGAAAAAATTCAATCGTCTGAAGAAAAAGAACGTCCAGGGCGTTTCCCCTGAGGCCATGCGGCTTTTTATTAACTACCGTTGGCCGGGCAATGTCAGGGAGCTTCAGAATGTCGTAGAGATGCTCGTGGTCCTGAAGGAGCAGGGCTTTATCGAACAGGCCGACCTTCCAAAGAAAATCCATGGCATCGAATCCGGCAAAAACGACAGGGATTTTGCTCTGGAAGTAAATGACGAAGGAATCAATCTCAATGAAGAAGTGAGCCGGTTCGAAAAGATGCTTATCGAAAAGGCTCTGGCAAAATCAGGCGGCGTGAAAAACAAAGCAGCGCAGTTTCTTCGTCTGAACCGCACTACCCTGGTTGAAAAACTGAAACGATACAACATCGCCCGATGACCGTCGGAGCCCCCGGCCGACGTCCCTTCAGCCTTTCGCCTTCAACCGTCAAATGATTGGCGCCGCCCTTTTTCCCGGAAATCCATAGCCCTCTCGCTTTCCTCGGCCGATGCGGCCTTTTCCGCCGCATTCTTTCCCTTCGAGTCCTCCTGGTATGCAAATTGCTTTTTGTCCCAAGGGATAGCTTTTAATCAGCGGACAGAGGGCAGATTGTTTCATGAAGAAAGAATGTTGGAATGTGCCATGGTTGTTGGCCGTCATTACGGCTTCAATGCTGATCGCCGCCCCGCGCGTGGATTGCAGCGCCGAAAAACCGAGCGATAGAGTCTTTGCCGTTCACATCGCTTCCTTCCAGCATTTCAAGGGCGTGGAGTCCATCATAACGGCGCTCCAGCCTTTGGGCAAGCTGCCGTTCTATCGGAAAGCGGAAATCACGGGCAAAGGCACATGGTACCGCGTCTATGAGGGACCCTATTCGACGAAGGCGCAAGCCCAGGCAGCGGCCCTTTCTCTGGCGAAACTCATGGGCAGGGAAAAATATTCAATACATGCATTGGAACGCGGTGCAGAAAGAACGAGCTTCGAACCGGCGAGCGCTGTCCGAAAAGCGAAAGTGACGGTTGCCGACGATTCGTCAAAGAAGAGCGATCTTCGGGCGGCCCGACAGGTTGCGAAAGAGACCGCCGCGCCCGATTCTCCGCAAAACGACAGTCCCGGCGCCGCCGGAACTGTCGACAGGACCCCGTCGGCCGCTGCCAGCAAGGTGTTGCCGGGCAAGGCTGTTCAGCAGGAGAGTGGCGCCGAAACTGCGGTTCTTCCCGAAGGGACCTTTGGCGAGGCTCTTAAGAACTTCGCCGAGGAGCGGTATGGAGAAGCCCTGACTCAACTCAACTCATTAATCAACGATCGATCTCTTGGGCCAACCGAGCGAGAACGCGCCCTGCGGCGCCTTGCCGACAGCCATTATTTTCTCGGAATGAAGGGCGACAGCCGTCATTATATGGAAGCCGTCGACATCTATCGGCTCGTCCTATCCACCTACCCGAATGCCAAGGAAGAGAATGCCGAGGCTCTCCATCGAATGGGACGTTCCTACGAAAATTCCAAGATGTACATGGAGGCGCGCCGAGAATACGCCCGCCTCCTGAAACTTTACCCAGCGTCGCCAGTCGCCGCCGAGACGCTCTTTCTGAAAGGCCGGGTTTCTATTCTCCTGGAGCAATACAATGAGGCGATCGACGCTTTTGAGAGATACGTGAAAAGCTATGCCGGCGGAGCTTACGCAGTCGATGCCCACTTCCTCATCGGCGATTGCTGCTCCCAGTTGAAAAAGTTCGACGAAGCCGATCGCTGGTATCAGAAGGCTCTGGATAAGCTTCCATCCATTGACAACATGCCGAAGGACATGCTGTCGAAGGCAGCCATGTACTACAGCAAGCTGGGACGCCATGACCGCTCACTGGAGGCGTATCTCCGGTATGTGAATCTTTATCCCGAGGATGAGTCCAACGGGACGCTCTTTATCCAGATTGCAGAGAGCTTCAAAATCCTGGGAAAACCGACACTGGCGCTTCTGATGATGAATAGGGTCGTCGAATTCCGTCCCGACTCGCCGGAAGCCGCAAAGAGCGCTTTCATGATGGCGTCCCTGGGCGTCAAGGACCCGTTCTGCAATCTTTCAGATACATTCTATCCGGGAATCGAACCGTACCGCCATCCTACGGATACCTTCGACCGTCTCATTGCCGGGGCATCGTCCCCGGCGGAGCGTGAAGAGCTTATTTTTAAAAAAGGGATGGTTCTTCGGGAAGGGAAGCGGTACGAAGAAGCCTTTAAAGCCTTTTCCGATATGCTCGCCATGGCGCCGAGAAGCTCGTATGCGGCAGAGGCGAAGAAACAACTTGTCGACTGCGCCGAAGTCCTTGTTCCCGGTCTTGCCGCCACAGGCGACCATCTCGGCATCGGCAATCTCTATTTCAAGGCGGCGCCCCATGGCCTTGCGGAATCGGCCAGTGCGGAGTGCCTGATAGTCATTGCCGAGAGCCTTGCTGCTCTCGATCTTGTGACGGATGTGCAGTCGTTGCTGAAGCATGCCGCCCCAGGCCCCAGAGAGTATCGTTATGCAGCGAGGGTCATGCTGATTGAGTCTGGCCTGTCTCTGGCGAAAAACGACACTATGAAAGCGGAGGAACTGCTCAATGGCATACTTGCCCATGGGCGGGAGATCGATGAGAAGACCCGCCGGCAGGCGCAGGAACGGCTTGCCGATCTCTATCACGACAGAGGGCGTTATGCCGAGGCTCTCAGTATATATGCAGATGTCATCGGGAGGAAAGAAGCCGAAACGACAGCCCGAATCTACAAGAAATACGCCGATTGTCTCAGGGCTCTCGGGCATGAGCCCTCGGCCCTCGTCTATTACAAAAAGGCTGCCGATCGCGCCGGGCAAGCGAAATCGGAAGCGCCCAAGGTCCTGGCGGCCGAGGCCTACGAGGCCTTGGGCGACTGCCTCTATGCGAAGGGAAACTACCGCCAGGCAACGATAATGTTCGAGAAATCCCGCGAGTATCGTGGAGATGACGAAGACCCATGGCTTCTCTACAATATTGGCCGTGGCTATCTCTTCTCGGGAGATCAAGCGGGAGGCGAAAAGATTTTCTCTTCTTTGAAAGAGAAACGACCGGATGAATTCTGGCAGAATATTATCGATTACTCGGCACAGACAAAAGCCTGGAACGACAGGTTCGGCAAATATCTGCAGGAAGGATGATGTGCCGATGCTTACGGAAAACGCTGCCGGCGACAGTAAAAGTAAGAATCTTCCGGAGAAACGGGATGATATTTCGACGCTCCGTCTTTCCTTTGAAGATTTCACACGAGCCTCCCAGCGGATACGAAGGGCGTACCAGCGGCTCGGAAAGAAATTCGAGAAGCTCAACGCCGAGCTGGAACGAAAGAACATAGAATTGGAAAGAGCCGTTCTTGATCGGCAGCGCCTTGCCAATTATCTGAGAAGCATTCTCGAGAGCCTGACCACCGGCGTGATCGTAACAGACGGTGAGGACAGGGCAACCATTGCCAACGGGGCGGCAGCCTCGCTCCTGGATTGCTCCGTCGAGGAAATCGCCGGCAAACCCCTCGGCGCACTTTGCCCCGCCTTGATGGAAAGACTCCGGAGTCCGAAAATTCCCGGGGAAGGGACAACGGCAAAAAAAATTCTTCTCGGCCGGCGCTTCGTCGATGTGACCATAAATTCCCTGACCGAAGAAGGAAACGAGGCCGGCCGGATTGTGGTCCTCAGAGATGTCACGGACATAGAGAAAATGGAAGAAAGAGCCAAACGATCGGAGACGCTGGCGGCAATGGGTCAGCTCGCTGCGGGAATCGCCCACGAACTGAGGAATCCCCTCGGGAGCCTCGATCTTTTCGCCTCCCTTGTCCGTAAGGATGTGCCGGACGAAAAGAACCGGGAACGGTTGAGCCGGATGATCGATACGATACAGGAAATCGACCGGAAGATTTCCAACTTATTGCGTTTTACACGGAAACAGCCGCCTGTCATGAGGACCCTCAATCTCCATGAAGTGCTGGAGGAGGCCCTTTCTTTTTCCAGAAGGATCATGACGGGTCGGCGGATTGATTTCTCCGTTCGATTCGGAGAAGGTCTTCCACTTGTTGAGGGAGACGAGGAACTGCTTAAGCAGGTTTTTCTCAACCTCCTCTTGAACGCCCTTCAGGCCATGCCCGAGGGTGGAAGCCTGTCGGTCAAAACGGCCGTGACACGGAAAACACAGGGGCGTTCAGACGACTCAGTGGTCGTTCGATTGACCGATACGGGCGAGGGCATTCCCGAAGATTGCTGCAAGAAAATATTTACGCCTTTTTTTACGACGAGGGAACAGGGCGCAGGCCTCGGTCTAACGATCGCTCATAACATCGTGGAGATCCACGGCGGGACCCTGGATCTTGAGAGATCGGAACCGGGCGCCACGATTTTTTCCGTTACGCTGCCTCTTCTTCCGGAGACCCGATGCGAAGCTTCCTGGCACGGCCCATTATAGGATCAAGGTGAACCATGAGAACAAGGTCGATCCTGATAGTCGACGATGAACCTTCCATGAGAATGGCCCTTTCGGAGTCGCTTGAAAGCTGCGGCTTCACTGTCGCAACAGCGGCGAACGGATGCGAGGCTCTTGAGATTTTTCGGGCCGATCGCTTTGAACTTGTTATTACCGATATGAAAATGCCCAAGATGGGGGGCATGGAACTTCTCCGGGGCATCAAGGAGCGGTCGCCGGACACGCCGGTTGTCGTCATCACAGCCTATGGCACAGTCAATACGGCCGTGGAGGCTATGAGAGAAGGGGCGGCGGATTTCATCATGAAACCCTTTTCCCTGGACAGCCTTGAATCGGTCGTAAAAAGAGTGCTTTCCGATGCCGCAGATGGTGCGAGGATGCCCCGGGAGATTCATTCCACCCGGGCGAGCGGCAGCGTCGAACGGTCGATTATCACTTCCGATGCTTCGATGAAGAGACTCATAGAAATCATAGAAACGGTCGCGGCAAGTAAATCGAGCGTCCTGATTCAGGGAGAGAGCGGAACAGGGAAGGAACTCTTCGCCCGGCATCTCCATGTTCACAGCAACAGGGCCGCCATGCCCTTCGTGGCGATCAATTGCGCGGCCATACCTCAAAACCTTCTGGAAAGCGAGATGTTCGGTTTCGAAAAGGGGGCGTTTACCGGCGCATCCTTCAGGAAAATCGGAAAGTTCGAGCTGGCCCAGGGCGGAACCCTTCTGCTTGACGAGATCAGCGAGATGGATGTGCAGCTCCAGGCCAAGCTTCTGCGGGCTCTCCAGGAATCGGAGATCGATCGGCTCGGCGGCAAGGAGCCGGTTTCCGTGGATGTCCGGATCATCGCCACGACGAACAGAGATTTGAAGAAGAGGATCGCCGAGGAACGGTTCCGGGAAGATCTCTATTACCGGCTCAACGTTATTCCCCTGAGAATACCCCCACTGAGAGAGCGCAAAGGGGACATGGATGTTCTGATAGATCATTTTCTTGAGAAATACTGTGTCATTAACGGGCGACAGAAGCCCTTCCTCTCCGGCGAGGTCCGTTCCCTTCTCCAGCAGTATTCCTGGCCGGGCAATGTCCGGGAGCTCGAGAACGTGATCGAACGGGCGATCCTTCTCTGCGGCAACTGCGCCATCGGGCCGGAACATCTCCATCTCGAGGGCGCCGCCGTAAACTGCGGGGTTTCATCTGCGGAAGAGAAATATGCAGAGCCGGTTGAACCGGCATTGGCAGAGCAACCAACCCTGAGAGATCACGAAAAGAAGATCATTTTTGACACCCTTGCGAGCGTCGGCGGCAACAAGACGAGAGCCTCGCAGTTGCTCGGCATCAGCGTCCGGACAATGAGGAACAAACTTAACGAATACAAGAAAGATGCGTCCTTGTCCTGACAATCGAGCGGTCTGCGGGTAAAACTGGTACGGCCTTTGCTTTCAAATGAGGAATGAGGAGCGAAAGGAGCAAATATGAAGGCACTCTTCGGAAAAACGGTGGATATGCTCTCGGCTCTCATGGACTATCATGCCGAGCGTCATAAAATCATTTCATCGAATGTCGCCAATATTGACACCCCGGGTTACGAAGCGAAAGAGCTGAAGTTCCGGGATGAATATCTCCGCCTGGTAATGAAGGAACGCGACGGCGGCGCCGATTCCTCTGCGATAAAACCGGCCGATCGTTACGAGACCCTGACGACGGCCGAGAAGGTTGATATAGACAGGGAAATGTCCCGACTTGCAGAAAATCAGCTTCAGTATAATCTCTCGGCGGAGTTTCTGGCCCGGAAGTTCCGGGGCATTAAAAATATGCTGACTCAGGTGAAATAACATGGAATTCTTAACTTCCTTTGAAATTTGTTCTTCCGGTCTTCGGGCTCAACGGGCCAAGATGGACGTCATCGTGACCAACCTTGCCAATGCGGGTACAACGAGAACCGCCGAGGGAGGTCCCTATAAGCGAAAGATTATAGTCTTTTCGTCGGAGCCGCTTCCAGGATCATTTAACGAGGCCATGACGACGGCCCTTCGATCCGTCCAGGTGGATGGAGTCGTCGAAGACAAGGAAGGATTGAAAAAGGTTTACGATCCCGGTCATCCCGATGCGGATCCGCAGGGATTCGTGACCTTCCCAAACGTCTCCACCGTTGTGGAGATGTCCGACATGATCACGGCAAACAGAGCCTACGAGGCCTGCGTCACGGCCTTCGACGCAACGAAAAGAATGGCCCTCAAGGCTCTGGAAATCGGCAAGTAAACCGGTAGGGGAACAGGAGGTGTTCCAGTGTCAGACCTTACGATTGGAAACTCTGTCAAGGGCGTCGGTCCGGGGAGCATAGCAGGCGCCGGTCGCTCGCCGAAGAACGGCGGTTCCTTCGGGGATGTGCTGAAACAGGCGGTGAACGACATAAGCAAGCTTCAGACGGATGCGGACAAGGCCATCGAGCATGTCGAACTGGGAAATACGGGAAGCATCCATGAAGCCATGATCGCCCTGGAAAAGGCCGATATATCTTTCCGGACCATGATGCAGGTGCGGAACAAGCTGCTTGAGGCCTATCAGGAAATCATGAGGATGCAGGTCTAAGAATACCGGAGGGAACGAATGGATTCTCTGTTTTCTTTCTTTTCACAGGTTGGGAAGGGCTTCCAGTCGCTACCGCCGCAGCGCAAGGTCGTCATCATGGCGGCGGGACTGATGTGCTTCGCGAGCATTCTGGGATTGGCCCTCCTGGCGGGCCGCGTGGAATACGGCCTCCTCTATTCGAATCTGTCGCCGACCGATGCGGGAAAGATCATCTCGAAAATCAAGGAGAGAAAGATTGTCTACCGGTTGTCTGCCGGCGGGGACTCGATCCTGGTTCCCAATGAGAAGGTATCCGAACTAAGAATGGATCTGGCTTCCGAGGGTCTTCCCCAAGGCGGCGGCATCGGTTTCGAGATCTTCGATGCCCGGAACATCGGAGTTACCGAATTCGCCCAGCAGCTGAATTATCAGCGAGCTCTCCAGGGCGAATTGTCCCGCACCATCAACAGTCTCGATGAGATCGAGGGAAGCAGAGTCCATATCGTTATTCCCAAGAAGAGTCTTTTCATCGACAAGGATTCCAAACCGTCAGCCTCGGTGGTCGTGAAGCTCCACCCAAGCAAGTCCTTGAAACCCCTTCAGATCGAGGGCATAGTCCACCTTGTCGCCATGAGTGTCGAGGGTCTGGCGCCCGATAACGTGATAATCGTGGACAACCGGGGCGCCGTACTTTCCAAAAGGGGAGGCGATACGGCGCTGGCAAAGACGACATCCTCGCAGGCCGAGTTTCAGAGGACCATGGAACGCGATCTGGCCGATCGTCTGCAGAGCATGCTGGAACGGGTTGTCGGACAGGGGAAGGTCGTTGCGAGGGTTTCGGCGATGCTCGATTTCAAAATGCAGGAAAAAACCGAGGAGATATTCGATCCTGCGGAACCGGTCGTCAGAAATATGCAACGGAGAGTGGAGAAGGCGTCGCAGGCCGTCACGGGGGGGCAGAGCACTATTCAGCCGGCCGCCGCGGGCGCTGCCGCTCGTCCTGGTTCCGGACTTGAAAAGACAGATGAATCGATAAGTTATGAGATAAACAGAACGATAAGTAAAACCGTCATGCCCATGGGCGAGGTTCTTCGGCTTTCCGTCGCCATTCTCGTCGATGGAGTCTATGAGAAAAACGACAAGGGCGTCGAGGAATTCCGTCCACGATCCAAGAAAGAGATGACCGAACTGGAAGGCCTCGTTAAGACGGCCGTTGGTTTCAATGCCGACCGGGGCGACCAGGTCGCCCTTTCGAGCATTCCCTTCCGGAAGGAACTCCAGGATGTCGAACCGGAGGCTGCAGGAATGTGGGATACGGCAGTGCGGTTGATTTTCCCGATGATTAAGTATGTTCTGACGCTGGTTGTGATTCTCCTCGTTGTGCTCCTCGTCGTCAGGCCTCTTGTCCGGACCCTTTCCCTTCGGGGATCGGAGGAAATGAGGCCCTATCGTGAAGCGACGCCTGCCTTGGAGGGAGGTCGTCTCTCCGCCGGTCATGTTCCGGCTGCCCTGGAGGCGCCGGCGATGAACGACGAAGTCGATCTTCTGAAAGTCATGGCTTCGAAGGATTCACAGAAATTTGCGGAATTATTAAGACACTGGTTGAAATAGGTCAAGAGGAGCAGGGGCGAAGGACATGGCCGTCAATAACATCGAAAAGGCATCGATTTTACTTCTGTCGCTGGACGAAGACATGGCCGCTCAAGTCATGAAGAACCTGAAGCCCGAAGAAATCAGGCGTCTGGGGACCTGCATGAACCGTCTTCAGAAAATTACTAGTGAAGACATAAAATCGGTGGCCAAAGAATTTTGCAGTATGGCCTCGGACAGCGGCGCCCGGATCCTTTCCGTGGGCGACGAAAACATTAAAAAAATCATTACCAAGGCCCTTGGAGACGAAAAGGCCAAGGAAGTCCTTCAAATAATCGCCGAAGAAAGCTTCCGGCCCTACAACAGCCCCGTCATTGAGAAGCTGAGGACAATCGATCCCAAGGTTCTCCTCGATTTCACGAAGATGGAGCACCCTCAGACGATAGCTCTGCTGTTGGTCCATCTGCGGGCCGAGCAGGCAGCGGATATGCTTGAAAGCTTTCCGCCGGAAAAACAGGCTGAAGTGGTGCGACGAATCGCGACGCTGAAAAGCGTTCCCCACGAGTTCATAGAAGAAATGACGAACGCCTTGGAAACGGAGCTTATCGCCGGATCGGCGAGCGAGCAGCATTTCGGCGGCGTCAGCGTGATGGCCGAAATACTCAACCGCATGTCCCGTTCCAGCGAGGGGATCATCCTGGAAAAGCTTGAGGAGGGCTCTCCCGATCTTGTTGCCGAAATCCGCAATCTCATGTTTACCTTCGACGATATCTTCAAACTGGACGACAAGAGCATCATGGAACTGATTAAGGAAGTGGATTCCCGGGAACTCATCAGGGCGCTGAAAGTCGTCGATCAGAAAATGCGGGAGAAAATATTCCGCAACATGTCGGAGCGAGCCGCACAGATGCTCCAGGACGACATTGAAGTGCTGCCGCCCGTCCGACTGTCGGAGGTTGAAAAGAGTCAGCGGCTGATCATCGATATCGCGAAAAGACTGGAAATGGAAGGGCGCATCGTTATCGCGAGAAGCGATCAGGGAGATGAATTTGTCTAGCAGGATCATCAAGGCCGACAGCATTGCCATTGGAAAGACCCGCGAAAAGGTGCTGGCTCGCCGAACGGAAGAATCCGCCGGGAAGAAGCGTCGATCTACCGGTGAAAGGGCGATGGTTCCGACGGCGCCGCGGGAGATCCCGACTGACGGTAAAGAGGCGTCCTATGCAAGCGGTTTCACCGCAGGTCTGGAGGAAGGCCGGCGTCAGGCGGGCAAAGCCGTCGCGTCGACTGTTGAGGCGTTGAAAAAAGGTCTCGAAGAGATGGCTGCCCATTACAGGGCCTGGGAGGATCGGGCGGGAGAGGAAATCCTTTCGCTGTCAATGGCTATTGCAGAGAAAATAGTGCGCCGGGAAGCGACGACGGCTCGTGACGTCGTGACGGCGACCATCCGGGAAGCCTTGACCATGCTGCAGGGACAAAAAGCCATTGCCATTAAGGTCAGCGCTCAGGACTACGGGTATCTTCTGGAAAACGAGCCCGAATTTTTACAGACTATAGGCGGAGGCGCCATTCTTGAAAAGGATGAAAAAATTGCTCCCGGCGGCGCCATCGTGGAAACGGCAACCGGAGGCGCCGACGGAACGATAGATTTTCAGCTCATGAGAATAGGGGACGCACTTTCACTCGATAGGATTCAGGCGGGCAATCGGTGAAGAAGAATCCATATAGCGCGGCCATCGGCACGGTGAAACCCATAGGCCTCTTCGGCAGAGTGAACGAGGTCATGGGGCTTTCCATCGATGGGTATGATCCGGGTACTTCGCTCGGTGAAATGTGCCGCATCTTTCCCAATGGCGGTTTAAAGCCCGTGAGCGCCGAAGTTGTAGGATACCGAAAAGGGAAAACGGTCCTGATGCCTCTTGGAAATCTTCAAGGGGTGTCGCCGGGCTGTAAAATCTATCCGCTCGGGAAAAAAGCGGATATCGAGGTTGGTTTTAATCTTCTGGGACGTGTTATCGACGGCCTGGGACATCCTATTGATGGGAAAGGGCCGATACAATCCAGCGCCCTCTATCCTGTGTACGCCGAGCCGATAAATCCTCTGAAACGAGACCGCATAAGCGAACCGATAGATTTAGGACTCCGGGTGGTCAACGGTCTTTTCACCTGCGGCAAGGGACAGCGAATGGGAATCTTCGCAGGTTCCGGCGTCGGAAAGAGTTGCCTTCTGGGGATGATGGCACGGAACACCAGAGCTGATGTGAACGTCATAGGTCTTATAGGCGAAAGAGGCAGGGAAGTTCGAGAGTTTATAGAAAAGAGCCTTGGCGAGGAAGGCCTGGCCCGGTCCGTCGTGGTCGTCGCAACTTCGGACAGTCACCCATTGATCAGAATGAGGGCTGCGTATGTGGCTACCGCTTTGGCGGAATTTTTCAGAGACCAGGGTATGGACATTCTTCTGATGATAGATTCCCTCACCCGTTTCGCCATGGCCCAGCGGGAAATAGGTCTTGTTCTCGGGGAACCGCCGACGACGAAGGGCTACACGCCGTCGGTATTCAGCCTCATGCCCAAACTGCTTGAGAGGACGGGACCGATCGAAGGAGGCGGCAGCATCACCGGTCTCTATACGGTCCTCGTCGAAGGCGACGATTTCAATGAGCCGGTGGCGGACGCCGCTCGTTCGATACTGGACGGCCATGTCACCCTGACGAGGGAACTGGCGGCTAAAAATCATTATCCCGCCATCGATATCCTTCAAAGCGTGAGCCGCGTCATGGTCGACATTGTCGATAAGAATCACCGGACCAAAGCAAACGATATGATGAATATAGTCGCCACCTATAGGCGGGCTGAGGATCTCATCAATATCGGCGCCTATGTCCGGGGAAGCAATCCGGAAATCGACCGTGCAATAACCATGATCTCGTCGATCAACGCTTTTCTCAAACAGGATCTTGAAGAGAAGGTAAGCTTCCATGACGCCAAGGACGCCCTTCTGAAAATATTCTCGCGGTGAGGTCTCTATGTTCATTTTCAAGCTGCAGAGTCTCCTGGATTACAGACGCCGCAAAGAGGAAGAAGCTCGCGGGGAGTTCAGCGACATTTCGCGCCGTCTTCAACAGGAGGAGCTGAAACTTGCAGCCTTCGCTTGCAAGAGGAGGGACCTGGAAGCCCAGCTGAAGGGCGCTGAAAAAAGAAGAATGAAAGCCTCCGACATCAGCCTGTGCTGTTCGATCATCGCCCGCATTCAGGAAGAGGAACAGCGCCAGAAGGCCGTCATCGAGGAGACCGAGGCGAAATTGGAAGAAAAGAGACAAGGACTTCACGAGGCCTCGAAAAAAAGGCAGACCGTCGAGCGCCTCCAGGAGCGTCAGTTGGCCGAATACCGTAGGGCGACGGTCCGGGCGGAGCAGAAGGAACTCGACGAATTGACGGTTCTGAAATTCAAGAAGGGGAAGTTCGATGAAGAGAGTGATCACAGCCTGTGAGATTCTGATTGTCCTGGTGATCCTGTTGAAAGTCGCGGCCCTTCTGGGAATGGCCGGAAATTTCCGTGGTGCGGAAACATTGATGACGGCCGACACGTCTCTGGCTCAGACGACGGCAGTTTCTTCCGATCCGCCGGTTGTCCTGGAAAACCCGGGCCAGAATCTGGAGCGGGAACGGGACCTCTATGCTTCGCTGCTGAAAAGGCAGAGCGAACTTGAGGCCCGCGAGGCGGCGCTCCGGGAGGAGGAGCAGCGTATCCAGAATCTCAAGGGAGAGCTTCTTGCAAAGATCGAAGAACTCCGAACACTGGAAAACAAGGTTGCAAAATATCTTTCTTCAGTCGATGACGAGTCCCGCCAACGGATCAAATCCCTGGCAAAAGTTTATGAATCTTCACCGCCAGTTCAGGCTGCCGCGACGCTGGAGAAACTGGACCGTAAAACGGCCGCATTCATTGTCATGAACATGAAAAGCGACAAGGCAGGTGCCGTCATGGGATATATGACGCCCCAGACGGCCGTGGACATAACAAAAGAGTTGACAGAGATCCGCCTGGGCGCCGGCCGAAAGTAGTTTCCGGATAACCTTTTCAAGAGAGACAGGCAAATCCGTCCGTTCCCGCCCGCCAAGGCGGGAATTTTTTTCCTCCTCAACGAGACGTCATGAGCTGGTTTGTATAATTATTCATTGTTTACAATAACATAACGATAATGTTGGTCGTGGCATGTCTCTTGCTCAATTTGGAACAACAGAAGAAACTGCAGGCGCGGAAGGTTCTATGAGTCTCAACGATGTCATGAATGCAATGATGGCCCTGGGCAGGGATAACGGTTTTTCATCAGCCGGGCCGGCGCCGGGCCTCGGGGATCAGAATTCCTCACCGGGGAAGGAACCGTTCAAGGCGGCCATGAACGAAGCGGTGGCCCGCCGCAATGACGGCGTCGCCGGCCCAGGCAAGTCCGGCGATTTTTGGGACGAGCGTGTCGAAAGAACGAATTCCGTCGATCCCCTGAAGCAGGGCGATCCTTTTTCGTCGGCCGAAGAGACCGATATCCCGTCGGAAAGCCCTGTCAGCCCGGCCTCAGAAATTTCGGCCGCGTCGCCGAATGACTCCAAGAAGAAAAAACTTTTCGGCGAAGCTCCTTTTCAGAGCAAGGATGATCAGGATGTTCCCAGGGCAGTTGTCCTGTCGGCCATGGCAAAAATGACCGGTTTCGCTCCTGTTCGGGAGACCGGGAACAATGAAGGCATAAAGGAAGGTTTGGCGGCACAGGCGAATTTCAACGAAAACGAACAAGAGAACGGCAAGGGGATTGCGGCCGGGATTGCCGGCGCCGATCCGAATCTTACGAGCAAAAACGGAACGGGAAAGCTCCTCGCCGGTGCGACCGAGACGGGCAAAGGACAGGAAAAAGCTTTGAAACCAACTGCTGCGCCTAGCTCGGTTGTCCTGAAGGAAGGCGCCGCCTCCTTCGATAATGGCGCGCCCAGGACAAACATGACGGTCCGGCCTGCAGTGCCGGGATACGACAGGACGGGGGCAGGAGAACAATCAATAGGCGAGAAGTCTCCCGGCAGTGCATCCCTCGGTGAATCCGTCGAAGCTGACGCCGGCAGCGGACTTAAAGACCGTTTCTCCGGGACACTTGTCAAGGGGAACGATACAACGGCCCGGCAGGATTTTCTTCAGGCGATGTCTTCCCTGCGGAATTTGGAGCAGGGCAAAGGCGACGGTTTGGCGGAAATCATGAACCCTGCCGTGACCGCTGCGGCGGTCCGGCCGATCAATCCACGTCAGGCGCGACTCGCAAATGTGGAAGATAAATTCGAAGGCAAAGAAACTGCCGCAGTGAATAACGGCAGGTCCGAAGGGGTGCGGAGTGTCGAAACCACTAGGGTCGGCGCCTCCCAGCGGACGGCACTTTTTGAACAGGCATTCCGCCCTCTCGTCGGCGATGGCATGGCGGGGCAGGAGCAGAAAGATATCAAAAATTCAATGGTTAATGGCGATCAGGAAAAGGGAAGCGCATCCGCCGCGAGGACATTTCAGTCCGCTCTTCCAGGAAACGCATCGATACAGGAGAACGGCGTCCTCCGAGCGGATTCCATCGAGGGGCCCGGCCGTGGTTCCAACCAGGCCGTCGTTGATCAGGTGGTGCGGGCGCTGGAGCAGCGATCGACCACAGAATCCGGAAGGGTTAGGCTGACTCTTTCCCCGCCGAAGCTCGGCGCCGTCGATTGCGATATTATTGTCAGGATGAACAAGGTTCAGATTTTCCTGCAGGTGGAGAACCAGGCTGTTCGGCAGATGCTTCATAACGGCGTCGATCAACTGAAACAGGCTCTGGCCGACCACGGTCTTGTAACTGACGATATCTCGGTTTCCTTTGTCGATAATCAGAACCATGCGGAGTATCGCAGCGATCAGAGCAATTCCTGGCAGTACGGCGCCGATCAGTCGGACAGGAGAAACGATAGCGGCGACTCGCCGTGGCAAAACGTCCCGGCGCCCGAAGAACTCCCGGCGGAACATCGCGATGAATGGGAGCAGCGGGGCCTGGTAAGTATTTTTGTGTAAAGATGTTAACGGTCTCATGAGGAAGGAGCGACGGCTATGATGATGGTAGGAACGGTCAACAGTGCAACAACAACAGTTGCGCAGTCCAAAAATACCGTGGATAAAGAGGCCTTTTTCAAGATGCTCATCGCACAGCTGAAGAATCAGGATCCTCTGAACCCCATGGACGGCACGGACTTTACGGCTCAACTAGCCCAGTTTTCCAGCCTCGAACAGCTGGAGAACATTAATTCTCAGATGACATCTTTCATCGATCAACAGGATTCCCTTGCTGCTTATCAGGCTGTCGATCTCATCGGGAAAGAGGTAACGGTCGAGGGGAATGCCTTTCAGTTTGATGGATCGTCGGCAACGCTCCTCTACAGCCTCGCCGAGACTGCAGCCGATGGGACCCTGACGCTCTACGATGTAGATGGCAAGGCCGTGAAAGTAATCGCCCTCGGTCCTCAGGGGGCGGGCCTTTCAGAGACGGCAGTCACTGCCTCGGACCTGCCAGGCCCAGGCCTCTACAGTTATGAAGTTGCAGCTTTTAACCAGAGCGGCTTGCCCGTGACGGTTCAACAGGCCGTGAAGGGCGTCGTGGAAGGCGTTTCGCTCAACGGAGAGGTTCCCTCGCTCATTGTGCTGGGTCTGGAGGCGCCGATGGCATCGCTTATAGCCGTTGGATCTTAGATTTAGATAGTTTTTTCGCGTTGAGCGAACAGCGATAAGGAAATACAACCCTTTTTCATAAAGGAGGTTCAAGGGCCATGGGAAATTCATTATACACCGGCATTACCGGGTTGCAGGCCGCAACGAAACAGATGGACGTCATCGGCGACAATATTGCCAATGTGAATACCGTCGGTTTCAAATCCTGCCGTATCAATTTCGCCGATCTCTTAAGCCAGAGCATCACCGGCGGTTCCTCGAAGGTGCTCCAGGTGGGACGCGGCGTGGGGGTCACCGACATAAGCACCCAATTCGAACTGGGATCCTTCGAGACGACGCAGAGCGCCACGGACCTCGCCATCGACGGCAACGGCTTTTTCGTCGTCGAGAATACCGACGGCGGCATCTATTACACCCGCGCAG
Source organism: Deltaproteobacteria bacterium (assembly GCA_016930775.1). GTDB lineage: Bacteria > Desulfobacterota > Syntrophia > Syntrophales > UBA2210 > JAFGGB01. The sequence continues at coordinate 30,903 of JAFGGB010000092.1, read as the reverse complement.
GCGCCTTTCATGTCAATGCGGAAGGCTTCTTCGTCGATGCGAACGGGCTTAAGGTTCAGGGATACAACCTGACCGGTGCAAACCCCAATGTCGTCGACAGCCTGTACCTCCAGAACATACAGTCGATTCCTAATGTGACAACGAACTTTGTCCTCTCGGCGAATCTTAATGCCGATACGGCGGCGGGTGAAACCTTCACGGCTTCCCAGACGGTCTACGACAGCCTCGGCGGCGCCCATACTCTTGGGCTCATCTTTCAGAAAACCGAGGCCAACGGCTACTGGAGCGTCAAGGCTTCGCTGGACGGAGGCGCCGAAGGATCTCCCGAACAGAACTATTACGGAGTCAAATTCGGTGCAACAGGCGCTCTCGAATCCGTCTTTAACAGTACAATGAGCGATCCCGTTATCACCACCGCCGGCGACGGCGCAGCGACGGCCACCGTCAAGAATCCGGGGCAGCTCTACAAGGCCACAGCCGAGGAGACGACTATTCTCCTGACGAGAGGGGCCGATGCCAACAGTTGGACCGTAACGGACAACGGCGGATACGAAAACATGACCTTTCAACTGGGCGCAATGGGCGCCGACGATGAGATAGGCATAGATCTCGACGGTCTCGGCGGCGCCGATGTTGCCTTTGCCTTGGAAGCCGCGTGGGCGGAGGGCGACACGATCGCATTCACCATCAATCAATCGGAATTCAGCCCCGCAGATGTTCTCGTTACCTTCGGCGAGCTCTCGAACGGCGCCACAATCGGCAATTCGAATGTGGTCACCTGGGGTATGGACAAAGGGTCGCTCACCGGCTACGCAAGCTCGTCCCTCGTCAAGACCTTCAGCAATGACGGTTACGCCCCGGGCGACATGATCAGTCTATCCATCGCTTCTGACGGCACCATCAATGGGTTTTTTACAAACGGCCAGACCGATGCGATCGGCAAGCTCGTGCTTGCCGATTTTCCCGATCCCTGGGGATTGATGAAAATGGGCTCCAACCTTTTCGCCGAGACGCTGGGTTCGGGCAGAGCCATCATCGATGTCCCCGGCTCCGTGGGTTTGGGCAGCATTACGCCGAACGCCCTCGAGATGTCCAATACGGACATAGCGGCGGAATTCGTCAATATGATCACTGCCCAGCGGGCCTATCAGGCCAGCGCCAAGGTCATCACCACGACGGATCAGATGATGGCGGAACTCATGAACCTCAAACGGTAAGAACTAATTATCCGTTAAAAAAGGGGGGACCGTACAAAATCCCCCCTTTTTCCATTGCTTGCCGCCCCCTGCTCACAGGTGCGAAGTCTTTCAGGCCGACGGAGAAACCCGCTTTGCCGGCTTATAGATTGCTCGTCTTTCATTCGTCAAAATTATGACGACTCGTCATGGATTTTCCCGCCGCCGGGATTTTGAGAAGGCCCGTCTTCACTGCTCCCCTGTGTCCATCCTCCCGTTTTCACGGCAATATCGCCGCCGTTTTTACTGGTACGGTATTTGCTCATCCAGCTAAAGAAAGGCGGATGTGTCCGGCCTGCGTGATTACTGTAATTTTGGACGAATGCAAGGAAGAGCGCTTTCATGGATCTAGCAACAATTATCGGCATCGTTTCGGGTTTCGGTCTCGTTTTTGTCTCCATGGCGACCAGCAAGGGAGGCATAGGCGCCTTCATAGATCTGCCTTCTGTGATGATCGTTTTCGGCGGCACCATTGGCGCTACCCTTATCAATTATCCCATTCGGGAAGTCCTGGGCGTCATCAAGGTGGCGAAGAATGTTTTTCTCCAGAAAACCCTGCAGCCCGACGCCATGATCGAACGTCTTATCGAAATGTCGAAACTTTCGCGGCGCGAGGGAATATTGGCTCTGGAGAAGACATTGAAGGAGTTGAGCGATCCTTTTCTCGAGAAAGGCGTGCGCCTCATGGTTGACGGCATTGAACCGGGAAATCTTGCAAAAATTCTCCAGACCGAACTGGATTACGTTGCCGAGCGGCACGGTCTTGGCGCCGAAATTTTCACTACCATGGGCAACTTTGCACCGGCCATGGGCATGGTGGGGACTCTTATCGGTCTCGTTCAGATGCTTATCTCCATGAGCGACTCTTCCAGCATCGGTCCGGCCATGGCCGTGGCCCTGATCACGACGTTTTACGGAGTCATTTTGGCCAACCTTGTTTTTCTTCCGATTGCGGGGAAGCTGAAAACGAGAAGTTCACAGGAACTCCTGGTGAAAGAGTTGATAATCAGCGGCGTACTGTCTATCCAGTCGGGCGATAATCCGAGGATTCTGGAGCAGAAACTCCATTCCTACGTATCGCCCGTAGAGCGGAGAAGTCTTTTCTAGCCATGAATGGAAATTATAAGAGAAAACGGGGGTCCGACGAGGCGCCGGTGGCGGCGTGGCAGTCCATTTACTGTTCCCTCGTGCTCATCCTTGTGGCCTTTTTCGTCCTGCTCTGCACCTTTGCGATAGCGGATCGCGGAAAGGTGACGAATTTCATGAGGGGATTCGGTCTTTCTCCCGATGAAGGCGTTTCAATATCCGGCAAGGATGACGATCCATACGCCGCTTTCACCGGGGGCCAGGCAGCGGGCGCGGGGGTAGAAGTGCGCCTGCCTTCGCGGGATATCGTCGAGGGCGAGGAATATCCCACACTCAGGGCGATGAAAATATTGGAGGAACAACTGAAGGTCCTAGGGGGGTCTCAGGGCGTTAGAATCGAGGAGCAGTCGGAGGGATTCAAGGTGACGTTCGGCAGCAATGTTCTCTTTCCTTCGGCAATGGCTGCGGTCAGTCCCTCGGCCTTCGGGTATCTCGATGCGATGATCGACGTGGCGCGTTCCATGGAGTTCAATGTACGCATCGAGGGGCATACGGACAATGTCGTCATCCGGAGCGAGCGTTTTGCCTCGAATTGGGAACTCTCAACGAGCCGGGCGGTGAGCGTTCTTCGGCATTTCATCGACCGCGGCATATCGGCGAAACGCCTTACGGCCGTGGGGTACAGTCAATATCGGCCCATTGCTTCGAATGACAGCGAGGAAGGAAGAGCGGACAACCGTCGGGTTGAACTTTATTTCACCGGCAGCAGAACGTCCGGAAAGGCAAAAAGCGATGCGGGCGCGTAAAGGGGCTTCCACAGGGACCGGGAAGTGGCTTCTCACGTTCAACGATCTCACGACGCTCCTCCTGACATTCTTTGTGCTTATTCTTTCCTGTTCCAATCTTAACGAAGGGAAGATGGAGGAAATTTCCTGGTCCTTCCGCCGCCACTTCGGGTTTATGGGCTATCAAAAAGGCACGGACATCAAGGTCTTCGTCCCCTTTATCGTTCCCCTGTCGAGCAGGGTTCAGGGCTATTACTCCAGGAAAATCGAGGTAGCCGAGGCCTTTAAGGACATTGAAGGCGTAGAGGTCCAAGTCATCGACGACGGAGTGTCTCTCAGGCTGGGCGAGACGCTCCTCTTCGATTCGGGAAGCGCCGGCATCAAGGAAGGGAAAAGAGCGGTCCTTATGGACGTTGCCCGGGTTCTTCAAGATGCCGGCGAAGAGATAGTCGTCGAAGGCCATACCGATGACGTTCCCCTGCGGGGCGGCGTCTACGAGTCAAACTGGGAACTTTCCGTGGCCAGGGCGGTCAACGTAGTGAAATTCCTCGTTGAGGAGGCGGCGCTGGCGCCTGAGCGGCTTTCCGCAGCCGGCTATGCCGACACGCGGCCTCTCGGACCGAACAATGCCAAGCGAAACCGGGAAAGAAACCGGCGCGTCGATATCGTAATCAAGGTTAAAAAATCATAAGGAGAATGTCATGGCCGAGCGAGAAGCGCAGCGCGATGCCCCCGAAAAGGCGCCTGAGAAGAAAAAATCCTCAATGATCATGTGGATTGTTGTTTTTGTCGTCGTAGCTCTCGTTGCTACCGGGGGATTTTTGGGGCTCAAGTTCTATGAGAAATTTGCCTCCGAAAAAAAGAAGGACGAACCGAAGGCGTCGGCGCCGCTGATCGGTCCCGTCTGGTCCATGGGCGCCGTTATCGTCAATCTCATGGATAACGAAGGCACACGTTACTTGAAGACTTCTATAAAGGTAGAACTTTCAAGTCCCGAATCTTCGGCGGAACTGGAAGGGCTAAAACCGAAAATCATGGATTCCGTACTGGATCTTCTGTCGTCGAAATCCTACAAGGACATAGCCGGCTTCGAGGGAAAACAGCGCCTGAGAGACGAGATCATGGTGCGACTCAACAACTACATGAGCCAGGGTGTTGTGAAGAGGGTCTATTTCACGGAGTTTGTCATCCAGTAGGCAGGAGACCCGGGCGCCTGGATCACAGGGCGGGACGACGGGCCGGCGGGAGTGGGAGTGGGATCATGTCACAGATACTGAGTCAGAACGAAATAGATGCATTGCTGAAGGGCATATCAGGCGGCGACGTAGACGTCGAGTCGGAGAACGATCTCAGCGATTCGGACGTGCGGGTCTACGATCTGACGAGCCAGGACCGGATCGTCAGGGGAAGGATGCCCACCCTCGAAATGCTCAACGAAAAGTTCGCGCGGACCTTGAGAACGACGCTGTCGTCGATGCTGCGCAAGGTAGTGAACATCACGACCTCGTCGGTAAAGATGGTTAAGTACGGCGAGTTCATGAAAACGGTGCCGCTGCCTACGAGCATGCACATCTTCAGGATGAATCCTCTGCGGGGCAATGCCCTTTTCATCTTCGAATCGAGGATCATCTTCACGCTCGTGGATATTCTCTTCGGCGGGACGGGACGGGATTCATACAAGGTTGAAGGACGGGATTTCACGGCCATCGAAAACAACCTCATACGGAAGGTGGTTCTCAGCGCCATGACCGATCTCGAAAAAACCTGGCGGTCCATCATAAGCCTCAACGTGATCTATCAAAATTCCGAGATCAATCCCCAGTTCGTTCAGATTGTCGTGCCGACGGACGTGGTGATCGTCATCAACTTCGAGATCGAGATGGAATTTTCTTCGGGTGAGTTAATTCTCTGCATTCCCTACTCTATGGTCGAGCCCATCAGGGAGAAGCTCCAGGCGGGGTATCAAAGCGACCGCCTCGAAATAGACGCCGAATGGACGAACAGGTTCAAGGAAGAATTGAGAATATCCGAGGTGAACATCACGGTGGAACTCGGCCGGGCGGCGCTCAAAGGCCATGAAATCAGAAATCTCAAGAAAGGCGACGTTCTTCTCCTGGACAAATTTTTCTCGGACGATCTGAGCATCTTCGTAGAGGGTTTTGCAAAATTCAAGGGGCAGCCCGGCATATACAAGGGGAATCAAGCGGTCCAGATCACCCGGGCCGTCAGTTTGGAAGAAAGCCATCACTGAAGAGCGAACAATTGCAGGCGGAGGAATCACAATGGAGCAGATAAAAGAAACAAACGAGCGGACGGATCTGCGGGAGGTGAGTGCCGTGGAGTTCGAAGAACTGGAAAACCAGGAACTCAAGGAAGGTTCACTGGATCTGGATTTTCTCCTCGATATTCCCCTTGTCGTCAACGTGGAACTGGGACGGACGAAGATGCTGATCAGCGAACTCCTTCAGCTCGGCCAGGGATCCGTTCTGGAATTGACGAAACTGGCCGGCGAACCCATGGACGTTTTCATCAATGACCGGCTCATCGCCCGCGGGGAAGTCGTTGTGGTAAATGAGAAATTCGGCGTTCGTCTCACAGATGTCGTCTCGCCGGCCGAACGTCTCAACAAGCTTCGATAGGCGGTATGCTCCGTGGGACCTTTCGATATGACATCATACATGGTGAAGATTCTTTCGGCGTTGTTTCTCGTCGTGGGCATCATGGTCGCTGTCGCCTACATGTTCAGGAAGGCGACTCTCCGTGTGGGCGGCGGCGAGGGAGGCGAACTCATTTCCGTCGTGGCGACAAAATACCTTGGACCGAAGAGCGCCATCCTTCTGGTAGAGGTCTGCGGGGACGTCTTCGTTATCGGCCAGTCGCAACAGCAGATCTCACTGCTGGCGAAACTGGAGGGCGCCGCCCGGGAAAGCCTTGCGGAGCGCAGAAGGCGCGTCGCCGGCGGTTCCTTTTCGGAACACCTGGCCTCCTGCAAGACTAAGCTCTTTCCGTTCAATCGCGGGGAGAAAAAGGATTAGAGCGGCCATGATGAAGGGACTGCGAACAAAAGGATGTCTTGTGATGGCGCTCATCGTTCTCTTTGCGGCGATAATCCTGCCGTCGGTTTCCTGGGCCGCCGCGGGCATCAGCCTGCCCTCCCTGTCGATAACATTCGACAAGGCCGCCGACGAGCCGGAGCGTGTTTCGTCCTTGATGCAGTTGCTGATGCTCCTGACGGTGCTGACGCTGGCGCCGGCGATTCTGGTGATGCTTACCTCCTTCACGAGAATCGTCGTGGTGCTGTCGCTCCTTCGGCATGCCCTGGGAACCCAGCAGATACCGTCGAACCAGATTGTCGTCGGCCTGTCGCTCTTTCTTACTTTTTTCATCATGACGCCTGTCTGGAACCAGGTCAATGACGATGCCGTCAAACCCTACATGGAAGAAAGGATCTCCTTCGACAAGGCCCTTTCCACCACGGGAGAGGCCCTGAAAGGCTTCATGCTGAAGCACACCCGCGAGAAGGACATCGGCCTCTTTCAGGCAATAGCCCGAAGAGAGAGACCCGCGACGGCCGATGACATCGGACTGTCGGTCCTCATTCCTGCATTTGTGATCAGCGAACTGAAGACGGCCTTCCAGATCGGCTTCATGATATATCTGCCCTTTTTAATTCTGGATATGGTCGTGGCAAGCGTGCTTCTTTCCATGGGCATGATGATGCTGCCGCCCATCATGATCAGCCTTCCGTTTAAACTGCTCCTCTTTGTGCTTGTGGACGGCTGGTACCTCGTCGTCGGATCGCTTGTGGAAAGTTTCAAGTAAAAGGGGGAAAGGGAATGTCGGGAGATGTCGTCATAGGGATAGCGAATGAAGCGATAAAGGTGACCTTGCTTCTCGCGGCGCCGATGCTCGTTGTCGGTCTTATTGTGGGTCTTGCCATCAGCATCTTCCAGGCCGTCACCCAGATTCAGGAGATGACGCTGACCTTTGTGCCGAAGATAATTGCCGTCCTTCTGGCGCTTGTGGTGGCCCTTCCCTGGATGATGCAGCTTATGGTCGATTACACCCAAAACCTCTTCAATTCCATACCGTCGTACATACGGTGAAGAGGACGGTCCGTGAAAAGCCATGAATATACCCATGCCGCAGCCGGCCCAGATTGAGCTTTTCATCCTCATTTTTCTTCGTGTCAGCGCCATCATCGTGTCGCTTCCGCTGATCGGCAACCGCGAAGTGCCCTTCCGCATAAAGGGGGCTCTTTCATTGGCGGCGACCCTGCTGATCCTTCCGTCCGTCGAGTATTCGTTGCCGTCGCCGTCACTCCTGCATCTGGTTGTCATGATGACAGGAGAGGTTTTCATCGGTCTCATAATCGGATTCTCCGGCCGCTTGCTTTTTGAAGGAGTTCAGCTGGCAGGCCAATTGATAGGGTTTCAAATGGGATTCGCCATAGTGAATGTCGTAGATCCGCTCACCAGTTCACAGGTCTCCATTGTCGCCCAGCTTCAGAATATTTTTGCCATACTCATCTTTCTCTCGGTGAACGGCCACCACGCTTTTCTTTACAGCGTCGCCGAGAGCTACCGGTATGTGCCTCCGCTGGGATGCCACTTTTCCGGAGAATTGTTGATGGGCATTGTCGCGCTGGCTAAGAATGTCTTCATTGTGGCCGTGAAGACGGGAGCGCCGATTATCGTGCTTCTTCTGTTGACGAGCGCCGGGCTGGGAGTCGTGGCCAGGACGGTGCCGCAGATCAACATTTTCATTGTGGGCTTTCCTCTGAAGATCGCCCTGGGACTCATGGCAGTGGGTCTGTCCTTTCCCTTCTTCTATCATATTATGGAGAACATCTTTGTCGACTATGGAAGTACGCTCAGAGGACTCATGAAACTCATGACCTGAGAAATTGCGCCGCAGGCGCCGGCCGATCAGGCCGTGAAGGAAAGAAAAGATCATGGCGGAACAGGACAAGGATCAGGAAAAGACCGAGCAAGCATCGCCTAAACGACGGGAAGATGCCCGCAAGAAAGGTCAGGTAGCAAAGAGCCAGGAAGTGGTTTCCGTGGCTATCCTGTTAGCATGCCTTACTTTTTTCTATTTTTCGGCCGGCGCGATGTTCGGGAGCGCCGCCAATCTGATGAAGCTCTTTCTCGGCGAGTCCGGCACACTGCGGATCGATGTCGACTCGATGAGTTCCATCACAGCGCTGGCCCTGACAAAGTTCCTGGCGATTCTCCTGCCGCTCTTCATCGTCGTTCTGGTGGCGGCCGTACTGTCAAACTTCCTCCAGATCGGCGTCATTTTTTCCACCGAGGCAATTGAACCCAAGCTGTCGAAGATCGATCCAATTCGGGGCTTTAAACGGCTCTTTTCCTTAAGGGCTCTGGTTAACCTCCTGAAAAGCATCCTGAAAATAGTCATCGTGGGATCCGTGGCGTATATAACTGTCAAAGGCGAATTGGCCGATCTCCTGCAGCTGGGCAATTGGGAAACCGGCGGCATTCTTCTCTATCTCGGCGCAACGATTTTCAAAGTCATTCTCCGGTCCTGCTGGGTCCTCCTGGCGCTTGCAGCCCTGGATTATCTCTTTCAGCGCTGGGAATACGAAAAGGGCCTCAGAATGTCGAGACAGGATCTGAAGGAGGAAAACAAGCAGACCGAAGGAAATCCTCTCGTCAAGGCTCGAATCAGAAGGCTTCAGCGCGAAGCGGCCCGGCAAAGGATGATGGCCCAGGTGCCGAAAGCCGACGTTGTGATCACGAACCCCACCCATATCGCCGTGGCGTTGAGGTACGATCATGCCGGTATGGCAGCGCCCCAGGTTATTGCAAAAGGCAGTGGCTATATTGCCGAAAGGATTCGTGAAATTGCCCGCGAGCACAACATTCCCATCGTGGAGAACAAACCGTTGGCACGACTATTGAATAAGGCAGTGCAGGTAGGAGACGCGATACCGGTCAATCTCTACAAAGCCGTCGCGGAAGTTCTTGCCTACGTCTACAGCACAAAAACGAGAGGAATGGCGGGGTAGCATTCATGGCCGCAGGGGCTTCAAGAGGAGAATCGGTGAACGGGTGGCTGAAAAGCGGAAACAGCCTGATGGCCCTGGGAATCATCGGGGTCCTGCTGGTCATGATGATCCCTCTCCCTCCCTTTATTCTCGACGTTTTGCTCAGTTTCAATATTACTTTTTCGATTGTCATATTGCTGGTGGCCGTCTACGTATTGAAACCTCTTGATTTCTCGGTCTTCCCGTCGGTCCTCCTGGTGTCGACGCTGTTCCGCTTGTCTCTGAACGTGGCCTCCACGAGGCTCATACTGCTCAGGGGCAACGAAGGCGTCTCGGCAGCGGGACAGGTGATACAAGCCTTCGGAAGTTTCGTCGTGGGCGGGAATTTTCTCATCGGGCTCATAGTTTTTCTCGTTCTTGTTCTGATCAATTTCATCGTCGTCACAAAGGGCGCCACGCGAATCGCCGAGGTTGCCGCCCGGTTCACTCTCGATGCAATGCCGGGCAAACAGATGAGCATCGATGCCGATCTCAATGCCGGGCTCATCACCGATTCAGACGCACGAAAGCGCCGCAGCGATATCGAAAGAGAGGCCGATTTCTACGGGGCCATGGACGGCGCCAGCAAATTCGTCCGGGGAGATGCCATAGCGGGCATCATCATAACCCTCATCAATATTGTGGGAGGTCTCATCATCGGTGTTCTTCAGAAGGGCATGCCGATAATCGACGCCTCCCACACCTATACATTATTGACGGTTGGCGACGGTTTGGTGACGCAGATACCGGCTCTAATAGTATCCACGGCCGCCGGCATGCTCGTTACGCGGTCGGCCTCTACGACGGATCTGGGATCGGCGATCAAGGGGCAGATGTTTTTTGACCCCCGGGTGATCGCCACCGCCTCGGGCATGCTGTTCATCTTTGCAATAATTCCCGGAATGCCGACGCTTTCATTCCTCACAATAGCCGCCGTCATGGGCGTCCTGGCCTTTGCGATGAGAAGGGCAGCCGGGAAGATGCAAGCTCGGGAGGATTTGGAAAAACCTCCGGAAGCGACGAAGCCGCCCGACCCGACGGATCTCCTGGTTCCCGTGGATGCTTTGGAGTTGGATGTGGGCTACAATCTGATTCCCCTTGTCGATACGAACCAGGGCGGGGAGTTGCTCCAGAGGATCAAGGTTCTGAGAAAACAGATAGCTTTGGACATGGGCTTCATAATACCTGCCATTCACATCCGCGATGATCTCCAGTTGAAGCCGAACCAATACGTCGTGAAGCTGAAAGGCGTGGAAATAGCCCAGGGCGAACTGATGGTGGACCATTATCTTGTTATTACGCCCGATGATAAAAAATTGAAGGTGAAGGGCATTCCGACGAAGGAACCGGCCTTCGGCTTGCCGGCCCTGTGGGTGAGCGAACGGGACCGCGAGGAAGTGCAGGCCCGGGGCCTCGTCGTTGTGGACACGGCAACGGTGGCCACGACGCATCTGACTGAGATCATCAAGGATCACGCCTATGAATTGATGGGCAGGCAGGACGTGCAGGCTCTCCTGGACAACCTTTCGACACATCATCCCCGGATGATGGAAGAACTGGTTCCGTCCGTGGTGTCGCTCGGAATTCTCTGCAAGGTTCTTCAGCGGCTTCTCAGAGAGAAAATTCCGATTCGGGATCTGGTGACGATCCTGGAAAGCCTGGCCGACTATGCTCCCATGACGAAGAATGTCGATCTCCTCACGGGCTATGTGCGGCAATCGCTCGCCAGAACCATAACGAAGCAATACCAGGATAGCGATGGGAACATCACCGTTGCCATCGTGGCCCCGGAAATCGAAGAAACAGTCGGGAAGACTATTCAGCATACGGAATACGAATCCTTTGCTCATGTAGATTCGGGGACGATTCAGCGAATCATCAAGGGTCTTCATAAGAGCATGGCTAAATTCACGGAAAAAGGGGCGCCGCCGATACTTCTCTGTTCGCCGACGATCCGGTGGCACATCAGGAAGATCGTGGAGCGGTATTTTCCTCAGATCGCCGTTTTGGCGCACAACGAAGTTCTGAGCGACATCCATATCAAGTCGCTCGGCATGGTGGGGACGGACGATGCAGGTTAAGAGCTACCGGGCGACAAGCATTCGAGAGGCCATGGCCCGCATCAAGGAAGATCTCGGTCCGGAGGCCGTTGTCCTTTCTTCGAAACGGATATCCGAAGGCCCTATTCCCCTCATGGAAGTTCTTGCGGCGAGAGACGACGGACGTACCGCCGTCATGAGCGGCAGCGACGATATGGCCTCAGCCCTCTCGGCGCTGAAGCGGGAGATCGAGGAACTGAAGGAGCTGAAGCGGGAATGGTCGCACCAGGAAGGGGCGGCTGAGTTGACGGCTCTGAAGGAGGGTCTGTCTGCTCTTTTCGACGTCATAGGCATCAGACATCAGGGCAAGTCATGCGGGCCTCTGGCCCGCGTTTACAACCGCCTCACCGCCGAAGGCATTGCCAAGGACCAGGCGGTCAGAATCGCAGAATCAGTCAGAAGTCAGGCTTCTCCCGGCGAAGGGCGCAGCTATGAGATTCTGTGGGAACGGGCCAAGGGCGTTATTGAGGATCACATGAAGGATTCCTGGAAAAAGAGCGTCCAGCGCCGGATTAAATTCCTCGTGGGGCCCACGGGAGCGGGCAAGACGACAACTCTTGCGAAACTTGCCGCCAGGCATCGCCTCGAAAGAAAGCAATCCGTCGGCGTCGTCACCCTCGACACCTACAGGATTGCCGCACCGGAACAGCTGAAAATCTACGCCGACATCATCGACGTACCCCTGGCCGTTGCGGCAGACGCTTCGTCATTTCGCGAGGCCCTTGGGGTTTTTGCCGACCGCGATGTCATCCTGGTGGATACTCCGGGGACGAGTATGAAAGACGATCGTTTTTCCGGAACTTTAAAGGAAATCCTGTCATCCACCGACGGTGGAGGCGCCGATCTCGTCCTCAGCGTTACGGAGAGTCAGGAGCATCTTCGGCGGACCATCGAGAGGTTCGAAGGCATTCGTTATGACTCTTTAATCTTCACGAAGATCGATGAGGAGGAGCGATACGGGGCCATTTACAACATTCTCCGGCATGTTGGCAAGCCGGCTCATGTCATTGCGAACGGGCAGGCGGTGCCCACGGATCTGATTGAGGCGGACCCCGCGAGGGTGATGGCCCTCGTCGTGGGAGAAAGGTTTCACTAAGGTTGCTTAAAGAGTGAAGAGGTGTTTTCGTGGACCAGGCTGAGATGCTTCGATCGATAATGGAGGAAGAAGGAGGAACCTCGAAACCGAGTGAAATTCCTTCGCGGGAAAGGAACGAAGGAGTGCGCGTCATAGCTGTGACCAGCGGCAAGGGAGGAGTTGGAAAAACCAATATAGCCGCAAATTTTGCCTACATAACTGCACTGAAGGGGAAACGGACGCTTCTTGTCGATGCCGATGCTGGTCTCGCGAATATAGATGTTATTCTGGGCATTACGCCGGAGTTCAATCTGTATCATGTTCTGCGGGGAGAAAAGAAATTGTCGGAAGTCATTGTCACCGGTCCCGGCGGTATTAGAATCCTGCCGGCTTCCTCGGGGATCGCCGAGATGACTGATCTGTCGCGAGGCTCTAAACTGACCCTTCTTGAAGAATTGCAGGACATCGATGAACCGCTTGATTTTATCTTTATTGATACGGCCGCCGGCATTGCGGGAAACGTCATGTATTTTAACATGGTTGCCAAGGAGATTGTCGTCGTCGTGACTCCCGAGCCTACGTCGCTCACCGACGCCTATGCCCTGATCAAACTGCTCTACAAGAATTACGGGGCAAAGCGGTTCAAGCTCGTGACAAACATGGTCAAGAATGCAGCCGAGAGCAAGGCCGTTTTCAGCCGATTGAGCAGAGCCACCGAACATTTCCTCAATCTGTCCATCGATTATCTTGGCTTGATTCCCTTTGACCCCCGTGTTCAGGAAACGGTGAAGCGTCAATGTCTTCTGGCGCAGGGGTACCCCAAATCGAAGGCCGTACAAAGTTTGAAGTCCATTGTGGATAAGCTGATGAAAGAGGAGCCCGACACCTATGATAGAGGTACAATCAAGTTCTTCGGCAGATCTTGTATCGAAAGGCTATAGGAAAAAGCAGGAACGAGACGCGGAGATTCTGAAATATGGACCTCTCGTCAAGAATGTTGTGGAACGAATAGCCATTAAACTGCCCCGTCACATTGATAAGGAAGATCTGATCCATGTCGGCATTATAGGTCTCATGTCCGCTCTCGAGCGATTTGACGAGACCAGGAATGTACGCTTCGAGACCTTCGCTAAGTTCAGAATACGGGGGGCGATTCTCGACGAACTGCGCTCCCGCGATGTGCTCTCCCGGTCGACGAGGAACAAGGACGCCCAGTTGTCAATGGCTGCACTGAATCTCCAGAAACAGCTGGGCAGAGCGCCCGACGAAGAGGAGATGGCGGACTATCTTGGGATCACTCTCGAAGAGTATTACAAGCTTCTCGATGACGCCAAGGGCGTGTCTATTTTAAGCAGCGACGATCTGCCTCCCGAGTATTGCGATAGGCATCGCGATAGCGATATCTTCGATACGGGCGGGGACGGAGAGGATCCTCTGAGCATCATAACGACAGGGGAAGAGAGGGAAATACTCAGAAGGTCCATAGAGAGCCTTCCGGAGAAGGAAAAAGTCATTCTTTCCCTCTATTACTATGAAGAGATGACACTGAAGGAAATCGGGAGAATCATGTCCCTTACGGAATCGAGAATCTGCCAGATTCATTCTCAGGCCATAGTCCGGCTTCGCGGCCGTCTTAAGGAGTGGCGCGAAGAGAAACAGTGAGGTCCCGTATCGTGAAACGTAACGCCCCGAATGGCAGGAAAACAGCGCTTCCGCGCCGGCTCTTCGATCTTGCGGCGGCGCTGGCGTTTATTTTCTGCGCCGCCGGCGCTTCCGCGGAGAGCGGCGGTCCTTCCTACTATGGAGACATTTCGTCGGCGCCGCTCTTCGCCGGGGAAATCAAAGGCGAGCCGACCGCCGACGACAGAGAGCCAGGTTTGGCGGCGCATTTCGAATTTTTCAGGGATTTCATCGTTCTTATGCGACAGGCCGATAATATTTACAGGATGATCTATTTTGACTGCGCCCTGGAGGTTTGCGACGAGATCAGTCTGAGCGACGACTGTCTGGCCGTGCGGAGCGCCATTTACGAATCGGCAAAAAAAGACGGCAGAGAGGCGCGGGATCTGGTCGGTGTGAAGGAGGCGCTTCGAAAGGATATACGGGCGGCAATCAACAGATTCTTCCGTGGTTCCGTCGTTAAAAACGTCTATTTTGACAAGTTTGTCGTATTTTAATAGCATGAACAGTTAAGGAAGAACTATGTTTGCGAGGTTTTCAGAAAGACGAATCGGGAAAGCCGCACCGCTCAGGAGATGGGCGGCGATTATCGGGTTTTTGTCAATTCTCTCTGGCGCCTTCGCTGCGGCGCTAACGCCGGAGCAGGTCATAGCCTTGAAGCAGGGCGGCGTCTCAGAGGAGATTATCGCCCTCATGATCGGCGAGGAAGCTTCCGGCCCGCGGGAAATAATTCGTTCCGACGGTACGTCGGTTATTTTTTATTCCAATGAAGACGCCTTTTCTTCGTCGAGCAAGGATCGCAAGCAACGCGAGGAGTTGGACCGGGCCTGGCGCATCCTGGAGAATATTGTGATAGACGCCCGGTAAAAAATTTGCATTCAGTAGGAGGAAGCAATGATGGAATCCTTGTCCGGCGGCGGCGCAGGCATCCTGATCAAGTATCTTCGGGAGGAGTTCCAGAGGTCTTTCATGGACGAACTCGTTCCGGGGATTCTTCATAATTTCGCCAATCCGCTGAACGGCATCATGGGCCGGTCCCGTCTGTTGCAACGCCGGCTCGACGATTCCTTCGAAAAGACCATTCCCCCGACCGGCCGACTCATTGACGATTTTTCCAAGATACGGTCCGATGTTGAACTGATCGTTCGAGGCGGCGATCAACTCTTCGATCAGTTCACTATCGTCGCCGAGAAATTCCAACGGCTAAATGATTACAGAGAAAAAGGGATCAATCTTTCGGAATTCCTGGAACGGGAAATCGCCTTTTTTCAATTCTATCTGGATTTTAAACACAAGGTCTGCAAACAGATCAACCTCGACCATGACATACCCGAGATAATCGGCGTTCCTGCCGTCTATTCTCTGGGACTGTCGGCAGTCATCCGTCACGCCATTCTGTCGATGGCGGACAGCGAAATCAAACAACTTGACGTTGCAACCTCCCTGGAAGGAGACTCCGTCAGCGTCGTTGTCGGAAACACCGGTTGCATCAGGACCGATGAACGCATGACGGCCCTTCGGCGGGCTGTCGGAGTCGCTGCCTATGGAGTATCCGAACGGCAGGATGCCGATATCCTCGCCTGGGCGTTTGCCCTCCTGAAAGAATCGAATGTCCATATCGAAGTCGAGGATTCCGGCGGCGTGAACAAGATCGCTCTCAAGATTCCCTGCCGGCGGGATCAGTGAGGCCGTGAGCTAAAGTATTGGAACAACTGTGACGATGATATGACAGAGAGGACATAATTCTTGGGTTTCTGTGTCGATGCAATAATAAGGCTCCCGGAGGTTTGCAGGGGGCCCTGACGAGGGGGTGAAACCTATGTTTCGACCCGTGGACCTGCAAATCAATCTGCTGCAAAGCAATTCAGTCGAACGGGTCCATCAGGTGCAGCAGCAACATGGCGATGTCCAGCAGCGGTATTTCGAAGATCAGCTGATCCGAGAGCAGAAGCGGATCAAAGAGACAATTCAACAATCGCGGGAAGCGGAACGGAAGACCGTTACAGACCAGTACGAACGAAGAGACAGCCGCTCCGGCCGGGAGGAACAGAAGAATCTCGACGGGAAAAAGGCTTCGGAGGACGGCCGTGAAAAAATTCCGGGAAGCGACCGCGCGGATGCGGTGGATATCAAGGTGTAATGGTTGGAATCGCTGGAGTGGGGGAAGCCCTCCGTCATGTTTCGGTAATCATATGCTCGATTGTGCGAAGGCTGGGTTGCAGTGATCGGTGATGGCATTGTCAGTACAGTGATACTAACGGCAGACGTGATTCTCGCCGTGGGAGTCGTAATTCTCCTGTGGGTAATCAATAAACATCTGAAGACCAGGCCGCCGGCGGTAGACGCAACAGCACTGGAGGAACTGCGACGGCTCATAGCGGAATCCACGGAGTCGGCCGACCGATTTTCTTCGGGCATATTGGAGGCCAGGAAGTCGCTGAAAGAAGTTGTTTGCCTTCTGGAAGAACGGGAGCGGGCGCTGCGGGAGCTTCTCGGCCAGGGAGAGACGCTCCAGGGGAGCAACGAACAGAGATCACACCTTGGCGAAAGGGACCGGGAAAAACGATACGGCGAGGTCCGGATCATGCTCGATAGAGGCATGCCGGTTGCCGAAGCGGCCCGGCTCGCCGGTCTTCCCGAAGGAGAAGTCCGGCTGATCGCCGATCTTGAGCGGCAGCGGAACGAATAGGTCCCATGTCCGCAATCCACTCTTCCGGACCAACCCGGTCGACCTCGGCGCCCTCCTTTGAAACGAGACGTTCCGACGCTCTGCATCGCGTGCCTCTTGCCGTAGGTGAAATAGTGGAAGCGGAGGCGGTGGAGAGCCCGTCGCAGGGAAGCGCGCGCATCCTCCTGAAGGGGGCGCTCCTCGCCGCCCGGACGGACAGGATCTTTACACCAGGCGAAAGGTTCAGCGCCCGTGTCGAATCGGTGAAACCCTCGATCATCCTCCGTCTTCTGGCGGAACAAGAACCGGCCGGCAGACTCCTCTCGGAACATTTGATCCGCTACGAGGGAAACCCCCGTCTGATGAGCGAACTTATCCCCGCACTCAGAGAGGCGCTCGCTCAGGAAAGACTGGGGTCTCTATCGACTATACTTGGTCCCGATACAGTCTCTCGTTTGCAGAATCTCCTGTCCTCACTCACATACAGAGGGGCTGCGAGCGGTCCGGATTATCTGAGGCGCTACATGCAGGACCTGGGGTTTTTCCTGGAACGGACCCTTCATGGCGCTCTGGGCCGATTCTTCGGGAGAAGGACTGCCGTCGCCGAGGCAGCCTTCACGCTGAAGGGCATGCTCGGCTCGCTGATGCAACTGCTCCGTTCGGCGCACGGCGGCTCAGATAAGAATCCTGAGGCGAACCGTCTGCTGGTTCTGGCGGAGAGCTTGAAGGAGACCATCGAGGACAATCAGGTCGTCAACGCTCTTCTTCAGCAGCGGGGCGAGGGCTGCCGATTTGTCATGCCTCTTCTTTTCCCCGGCGGACATGGATCGGCGGAGGTAGCAATCGGGGGCGAAGGCCGATCGCAGAGCGGGAGGGAAGAAGGGCAAAACGTTACCATTGCGATGCTCCTGGACGCTCTCGGCGCAGTGACGGTGGCGGCGTCCCTGAGAGAGGGAGGAATAACCGTGCGAATCAATGCCTCCGATGAGGATCGACGTAGGTTTTTGGAGGAGCATATTTCCGAACTTACCGACATCCTTCCTGCGGCGGGACTGGCCGTTACGGCAATCCTCTGTGAAGGACCAGCGACGGCGGAGGACGGCAGAGATCCCCTGGGGGGGCTGCGGTTGCGGGAAGCTTGTCAAACCCTGGACGTCACTGCATGAACGATAAACATTCTCCCGCCGCCCTGCGGATAGCAGCCGCCCTTTCCTACGATCCCGATCGAGAGAGGGCGCCTCGCCTGACTGCAAAGGGTCGTGGATGCGTGGCAGACAAGATCATCGAGACGGCCCGACGCTTCAACATACCGATCACCGAAGACCCGGCTCTAGCGACAGTGCTGGCGGCCCTCGATATCGACCAGGAGATACCGCCTGAGCTCTACCGCGCCGTGGCGGAAATACTCGCCTTCCTCTATAGCATGAACGACCGCTATCGCGAACGGAACAATCCTGCCTCTCGCCAGGCAAAAATTTCCCCGTAAAAAATTTTCCCAGCCCCGGGTCCCTCCTTTTCCATGCCCCGAAAGAACCGGCGACGCAGCCGATTCAATGTAGAAAGCCCACGGCGGAGACGACAATCGCCTGTCCTCGAAGGTTTTTGTACACATGATTGGCATGTATATTGCTCGAGTTCTCAGTAAGAACAGGGTTCCGGAGGTAAGGATGGTCGACGGCATCGGCAGAATGGCTCAGGAGAGTCTTCGGTATATGCAACGTCTTGACGCTGTCGCCAATAATATGGCGAATATCGATACTCCCGGGTTCAAGGGCAGAAAGATTTTCAGCGCCGCCGACAGTGCGACGGACGCCCCCATGCAGGACCAGATCTTTATCGACTACTCGCAGGGTCCCATTACAGAGACGGGAAACGTTCTCGACTGCGCCATCAACGGAGAAGGTTTCTTCGCCGTCGAGACGAAGGAGGGAATCGCCTATACGAGAGACGGTCGCTTCTCCATCAGTTCCGAAGGCGAATTAATGACGCAGTCCGGCGAGTTTGTTATGGGCGGGTCGGGGCGGATCGTTGTGAAAGGCGACAAGGCGTCAATCAACGACAAGGGGATCGTCGCCGTCGACGGAAACCAGGTTGACACCCTTAAGATCGTCCTTTTCGAGGCGCCGCAGAAGCTCCTTTCCAAGGGCGCCGGACTTTTTTACGATGTACAGGGCGAGGCGAAACCCAGAGATATAGAGAACGTGGAGGTCAAGGCCGGTCACCTGGAAGGCGCCAACATACAGGCCGTCAAGGAGATGATTGAAATGATCAATATACAGAGGTCCTTCGAGTCCTACCAGAAGATCATTCAGACTATCTCCGAACAGGACAAGCTCTCGACGGGCCGGATTGGCCGGCTGGAATGATCTTTGCGGCGTCTGTGAGCAAGCGACAAGGAGGCAATTGATGATACGAGCGTTATGGACAGCGGCGACAGGTATGGAGGCCCAACAGCTTAACCAGGATGTAACGGCGAACAACCTTGCCAATATCAATACCGTTGGATTCAAAAAGGCCCGAGCCGATTTTCAGGATCTCATGTATCAAATCTACTCGAAATCCGGCGCTGAAACCTCCGGAGGCAATCAGTTGCCAATCGGAATCGAGATCGGCATGGGCGTGAAGCCCGTGGCCGTGCAAAAGATGTTTTCTCAGGGCGACTATCAGAAAACTGATAATCCCTTTGATTTTGCCATTGAAGGAGACGGGTTCTTCCAGTTGAACGCCGGGGACAGGACCGTATACACCCGGTCGGGCAACTTCAGGCTCAATAAGGAGGGCAGTCTCTGCAACGCCGAAGGACTCAAGGTCATTCCGGAAATTGCAGTGCCTGCGGAAACCGTTCATTTCACCATGGACAGCGGAGGAACCTGGACGGCAACTGACACTACCGGTTCCGTGCTTGCCAGCGGCAGACTGGAATTCGCAAAATTCCTCAATCCCGCGGGACTCACCTCCATGGGCAGAAATCTCTACGAGATTACCGATGGTTCCGGCGACGCTGTTACGGGAGCTCCCGGCGAGGAGGGCATGGGGACCATCTCGCAGCATTTTCTGGAGATGTCCAATGTCAACGTTGTCGACGAGATGGTGAAGATGATCGTGGGGCAGCGGGCTTACGAGATAAGTTCCAAGGCCATCCAGACGGCCGACAACATGTTGCAGATCGTAAACAATCTTAAGAGGTAGTTGCGTCATGGCCCCCTCAGTCGGCACGACAGGGACGATTAAGTTGTTGATTCTGGCGATTGTCATGGTTTTTCTTGTACCGGCGCAGCCGCAGGCCGACGGATCTTCGAAGGCGACGCGTATCGGCGCCGACGAGTTGAAAGAGGCCATTACGACTCATGTGGAATCCGTTATGCCCTGGACTGCCGGCGCGGTGCGCATAGAATTCTGCTCACGCCTTCCCGATGTGGAGATTGCCGGCGATGATGTGACTTACAGGGTTACGATGCCGCGAACCGATGACTTCATCGGTTATACCAATCTGGGGCTGCTTTTTTACCGGAACGAAATCCTTGTGAAGGATGTGAACGTGCGGATCAAGCTGGAGGTTCGGCGCGATGTCGTCACGAGTTCCAGGTACCTGGCGCAGGGGACGGTTATCGGTCGCGACGACATTGCGGTCGTCGAGAAGTGGTTTTCCCGGCCGGCCTTCCAGGTCGTTTCCAAGCCTGAAGAGGTTCTGGGCAAGGAACTCACCACGAGCCTGAGACCCAATGCGGAATTCACCCGCCATGTTCTCCGTGATTCCATTGTGGTTAAACGGGGAGCTCTCGTCAGGATCGTGCTGGAGAGGCAGGTTCTGAAGCTTTCCACGATGGGCGTTTCAGAAGAGGACGGTTCCAAAGGGGAACTCATTCGTGTAAAGAATATCTCTTCGAAAAAGGTAATCTATGCACGAGTCGTTGACGATTCTCTCGTGGCCGTCGATTTTTAACGGCGAACGGTGGAAAATCGGGGTTGAAGCAACCATGAGACCATTGAAGAAGCAGCAAAAAAAATGTGCCGATGCCCTTTCGAGGCGTCGTATGACGATAGCGATTGTCTGTTGCATGGTCGGCCTGTCGGCCTGTTCATCCACGCAGGGGATAGTGAAAAAGGAAGAACCGTTCAAGTCCCCGAATTCACGCAGTGAACAGCCGACGCCTCCCGTCGGGTCCCTGTGGCCGGGAGAACGGTCCACGAACATGCTCTTTTCCGACAGCAAGGCCCGGTACGTGGGAGACATAATAACCATAGTGGTTGATGAGACGTCCAGCGGCCAAAATCAGGCCGTCACGAAGACCAGCAAAGACACGAGCACAACTGCGGGCATCGCCGGGATAACTCAGGCCTCGCCGGACCGGAGAATACTCTCAAAATATGAAATCGGCGGCAGCTCCACGAGCGAACTTGCCGGTGCGGGAAATACCAGTAGGGGCGGTAAATTGAAGGCCACTATTTCCGCACGCGTAGT
Source organism: Deltaproteobacteria bacterium (assembly GCA_016930775.1). GTDB lineage: Bacteria > Desulfobacterota > Syntrophia > Syntrophales > UBA2210 > JAFGGB01. Next base: position 9,764 of record JAFGGB010000092.1, on the reverse strand, counting down.
CGATGTCAGCGAAAACGGCAATCTCGTGATAGAAGGACGGCGTCAACTTCGTATAAACGAGGAGGACCAGTACATCGTTATCACGGGGACCGTGAGGCCCGAGGATATCGCAGCGGACAATATCGTTTCGTCCCAGTACATCGCAGACGCCCGGGTTATCTACACGGGAACGGGCGTCATCAATGACAAGATGCGGCCGGGATGGATGACAAGAATCCTGGATTGGGTATGGCCCTTCTGATGTCGGTAGGGAAAGGAGACAACGCTCGGCTATGAAGGCTCTTAAAAGCGCAGCAGCTACGCTTATTTTTGCGGCCTTTCTGTGCGCCGCTCAAGGACCGGCCTGGGGAGCCCGGATCAAGGATATCGCCGACATCGGCGGCATTCGGGACAACCAGCTCGCGGGTTACGGTCTCGTCGTGGGTCTCAACGGCACGGGCGACAGCGTCAAAAACGGTTTTACCGACCAGACTCTGGCAAACATGCTGACCCGGCAGGGTCTCTCCATGAAGGACAAGACCTTGAAAGCCGAAAATGTTGCCGCAGTGATGATTACGGCGAAACTTCCGCCTTTCGGAAAGGTGGGGAGCCGCATCGACGTGGCGGTATCGTCCGTCGGAGACGCCGAGAGCCTCGTCGGAGGAACGCTCCTCATGTCGCCTCTCCGGGGGGCCGACGGCGCCGTCTATGCCGTCGCTCAGGGTCCCATCATGGTTGGAGGTTTTTCTGCCGGCGGCTCTGGCGGGGGCGTCACAAAAAACCATACGACTGTAGGCGCCATTCCTAACGGCGCCTTTATCGAGCGGGAGCTGTCCTATGATTTCTTCGACAAGCGCCGTCAGATCGTCGTCAATTTGCGGCAGCCTGATTTCACCACATCGAAGCGCGTTGCCGAAGCGATCGCCGGTCGCATCGGCGAGGTGGAGACCTCTCTGGTCGATTCAAGTTCCATCAGTGTAATCATGAAGGAATCCTATAAAGGCAACGTGGTGGACCTCATCGCGGCGGTTGAGATGCTTGCCGTGTCCGTCGACACGCCGGCCGTCGTGGTGCTGAACGAAAAAACGGGAACCGTCGTCATGGGAGAGCAGGTAAGGATTTCCATGGTCGCCGTGGCCCACGGGAATCTGAGCATCCAGATCAAAGAATCGAAGGAAGTTTCACAGCCGCTGCCCTTCTCGCCGGCCGCCCCTCAAGGCGGCGGCCCCGTAAATATGGGCGGCGGCGTTACCGTGGCGCCGGGGGGCCAGACGGTGGTCACGTCGGAAACCTCTGTGGGCGTCTCGGAAGAGAAGCGCAACCTCCAGGTTCTCCCGCAGGGAGTGACTATCCAGGATGTGGTGAACGCCCTGAATGCCATCGGCGTTTCACCGAGGGACCTTATCACGATTCTTCAGGCCATAAAGGCCGCCGGCGCTCTCCAGGCCGAGTTGAAGATCATCTGAGGCATGTTCATGATGAAAATCGGCGGAGCGGAAGCAATTTCTTCGGACGGGGCGTCCGGGAAGAGGAACATTCGATCAGGTGAGGAGGAGCGGTTGAGAAAAACCTGCGCCGATTTCGAGTCGATCTTTTTGTACCGCATGATTGAGGTCATGCGCCGGACCGTCCCTGCCGGGGGAGTCTTTCAAAGCGGCGGCGCCGGCGGCGATGCCTACCGCATGATCACTGACCAGAAAATAGCCGAAACGCTTGCCCATAAGAAGGGAGGCGTCGGTCTTCAGAAAATGCTTTATGAGCAGTTAAAGGGACGAATGGTGAAGGGGGGAGGTGAAAAATAACCTAAAGTTCTGGCAGCGCTATGCCGATAGATCTTGTACAAGAGAATAACGCAAGGAGCGTGAACTTTATGAAGGTTTCCGATACGCGAAACCAGGTAAGCAGCGTCATTCAGCAGTACGAGATCAATGGCGGAAAGGGGCAGGCCGATCCGGGAAAACCGGTGAGCGATGTTCTGAATCCCGAGGAGAAGGTAAGTCTTTCGGCAAAGGCCAAAGAGATCCAATCCTTGAAAAAGGCCATTGAAAGCCTCCCCGATGTGCGGGAAGAGAAGGTCCAGGAGCTCAAAGAACAAATCGAGCAAGGCTCATACAGAGTCAATGGGGAAAAGGTGGCTGAGAGTATGTTGCGGGAATCGATTCTTGATATTCTCGCCTGACGCCCCTTCCATATACTGCCGATTTCTCTCCGCTCTTTCCGACCAGGACCCATCGGGATATGCCGCCCAGTGACGCTCTGTCGGGCGGCAATGCCAGAAACGGGTTAACCGAACATGGCCTCGCGTTTCAATCAGAGTGCGAATACCGCCCGGGATGATGTCGGCAGCGATCTTTTCGACGGTCTCATTGCCGTTCTCCACGAGGAAGCAGAAATTCACCGAGCGATCCTCCTCGCCACCGTAAAGGAACGGGAGCTGATTCTTTCATCGGCTATCGAAGATCTCTACGAAAACAACGGCAGGAAGGAAACTCTTGTCCTGAAAGCCAAGATGATCAACGAAATGCGGACGGCGACGGCGGAAAGATTGGCCCGGCGCCTCGGCATTGATGGATCGATAACGCTCTCGAAGCTTCTGGACCACGGATCGCCTCAACAACGGAAGTCCCTGGAATTCTGCCGTGCAAGTCTGCGGGCGATTTTGTCGGAACTGGCGGAACTGAACGCTTCAAACCGTTTTCTTATCGATTCGTCTCTTCAATTTATCGAAAAATCCATCGGATTTATCGGTCAGCTCCTATCGCCGGGATCTACTTACTCGCACCTGGGGTCGTTGCAGCTTTCGACCCCGCAGGGGCGATTGTTGTCGGAAAGAGGATAGCGTCATGGCGGGAATCTCATTGCTCTCCATAGCGACGGATGCCCTGTTCGCCCACAAGACGGCGATCGATGTGACGGGGTCGAACATAGCGAACGTCAACACGCCAGGATACACGCGCCAGCGTCCTGTCTTTTCAACGAAGGGGACCCTGAGCGTTTCCCTTGACGACGCGCAGACCAGCGTTGACCTGGCACGGATAGATCGACTCTACGATCGCTTTGTGGAGGTCCAGATAGGAAATCAGCTCAGTTCTCTGGAATATAACAAGGCAAAACAGGAGGCCCTCCAACGGGTTGAAACGCTCGTGAACGAGAGCGACGGCCAGGGAATAAACGCCCTTCTGAATGATTTCTGGAACGCCTGGCAGGATCTGGCGGCAAATCCCGGCGGCGAGACCGAGAAAGCCGCCGTTGTGTCCGTGGCCGACAGTCTCACGATGCTCTTTCGGTCCTATGATGGAAATATCCGTTCCATACAGGATGACGTGGATAATGAAATTACAGGGCTTGTGGACGAGGTGAACAATATTGTCTCGGAGTTGGGCGATCTGAACGGGAAAATAGCTCTTCTCCAGGCAGGCAATGGGAACGTGAACAATCTGCTGGACCGCCGGACCGAGCTGGTTAAGAATCTGGCTTCCATCGTAAATGTGAATTACTTCGAAGACGACGAAGGCCAATTGAATGTTTTCCTCGACAACGGCATGCCGCTGGCAGAGGGTGAGAAGGTCTGGCTTCTGGATGTCCGCGTGAATTCCGACAATCACAGTTACCGGGACGTGATTTTCCGGAGCGACCCTTCGACGGCGATCAACAATGTCCTTTCCGGCGGAAGGATAGCAGGTCTTCTGGAGATCCGCGACGAAACGATGCCCTCGTACCGTCAAAGTCTCGACACCCTTGCTGCCGCTCTTGTGACGGAGGTCAACAAATTTCATGCCCAGGGGTATGATTCCTACGGCAACCCCGGCGGAAGTTTTTTCGACGAGTCTAAGACCGCAGCCGGGAACATTTCTCTTGCCGATGCGATCAGTGACGACCCCGGCCGTGTCGCCGCCTCCTACAGTGTGAACAACGACGGCGAAGCAGCCCGGGGAATAGGGGCTTTGAAGGATATGACGGTCCTTTCGAACGGCACGGCCACGATAGGCGAATTCTATACGGCCTTTCTCGGGAGGGTAGGCCGTGATGTGAACGACGCCACGAGGTACGTTGATCATGGGGAACTGCTCAAAGGCAAACTTCTTCAGCAGCGTGAAAATCTTTCGGGCGTTTCCATAGACGAAGAAATGGTGAATCTCATCCGGTATCAGCAAGGCTATAATGCGGCGGCCAAGCTGGTTACGGCCGTCCAGGATCTTACCGATACGCTCATGGAGATGATTCGATAGGAAAGCGAGGAGCATAATGTCCTTTCGCGTTACCGAAACGATGAAATTTCAAGGAATGGTGGATAATCTCTTCCGAGTGCAACGGGATTACACCAAACTCATGGAACAAATGACAACCCAGAAGACGATCAACAGGCCTTCCGATGATCCCCTGGGAATGACGAGGGTGGCTGCCTGCCGGTCCTCGCTGACATCGATAGAGCAATACAAGAGAAACATAAACACGGCGCGGTCGTGGATTACCATGACGGAATCGAAGCTCACGGCCATCGATGACCTGATTGTAAAGGCCCGTGAAACGGCTGTTGCCGGGGCAAGCGCCACTGCCTCCGCAGACTCCCGCCAGACCGGGGCCGTTGCGGTCGGCCAATTGACAGATGAATTGCTCTCTCTGGCAAACGGCGTCTTCGGCGATCGTTATCTCTTCGCCGGAACGAAAGTCGATGAGGCGCCCTTCAGTGCGGATTACGCCGGCCCGACGATCGGCGATCCGAAAGCCGCCGGGGGCAACGCTTTTGACGGCAGCCTTTCGGCTTCGGGAACCTATTCGGGAGCGACAAACAAAACCCTCGTTGTAAAAATAGTTGCCGGCGGCGACTTAGGGGAGGCCGCGTATCAGCTTTCCGGCGATGGAGGCCGGACCTGGAGCGCTGTCTACGATGATCTGGAGAGCGGCACAATAACTCTCGGCGACGGCATCAATCTCACGTTTGTCGACGATGGCTCGGAACATCTGGCGATCGGCGACGTCTTCATGGTTGAGGCCAGGGCGCCGGGCTATTATCGAGGGAACGGCGAAGAGCTGACGCTTGACATTAACAGGGAAACCGGTTCTGCATATTCTCTGACGGGCGAGGACGTTTTTACCGCGCACGGCGCCGAAGGCGTTGATATTTTCGAAACGTTCCATAACCTGAGGCAGGCGTTGGAGGAGAATGACCAGGGAGGCATCGAAGAGGCTCTGGAAGACTTGAAGAAAGCATCGGCGCAGATCAGCCGCGCCGAGACGCTCTGCGGAACGAAAATAAACCGGCTCGATATAGCCGAAAGCAATCTGACCGCTCTTGAAGGCAAGCTCACCGAAATGATTTCAGCGACGGAGGATGTCGACCTGACGGAACTCATTACCCAGTTCAGCATGAAGGAAACGGTGCTTCAGGCATCCTATGCCATGATATCGAAGATCGAGAGCGCCTCGATTCTCGAGTTTCTTAAGTGATGACGGAACATGCTGATTCTCACGCGGAAAGAGAACGAGGCGATCAAGATCGGCGATGGCATAAGAATCACCGTGCTTTCGATCAAGGGCAAACAGGTCAGGATAGGCATCGAGGCGCCGGGGGAATTGCCGGTGCATCGTGAAGAGGTCTACCGGATAATCCAGGAACAGAATTGTATGGCGGCCCAAGCGGCGGCTCCTGAATCGTCGAATCTCGATGATCTCTGGGAGCAACTGAAGCAAAAGGAGAGGAAGGCCTAGTGGAGATCCTAACGACACGTTTCGGGCAAATCACCGTCGACGACGGCAAAGTCATAGAAATGAGAGGCGGGATTCTCGGTTTCGATCGTCTGCGGCGCTATGTTTTCCTTATCCAGAACAGAAAGGTCCCCTTCTGGATTTTACAGTCCGCGGAGGAGCCGTCCGTAGCCTTCTACGTCATAAATCCTTTCCTGGTGAAACCCGATTACGCTCCCACCATCAGGGATGAAGATGTGGCCCTGCTGGAAATCGAGTCTCCCCAGGACGTAACGGTCATGGTCATCGCAACGATCCGCACCGACCCCATGAGGGTTGCAGTCAATCTGAGGGCGCCCGTCATCATCAACGTTTCTAAAATGCTGGCCAAGCAGATTGTTCTTGAGGATCAGTCCTGGCAGATACAGTGCTCTCTCGTGGGAGAAACCGTCGCCGATGAAAGCGACGATGGCGATGATCGAAGGAAATCCCTTGTCTCGGATATAACGGTCCGGAAAGAAGGGAGCGGCAAATAAAGAACTGCCCCGGTTCAAACCTCTTGACTGAAAAGCATGCCGATCAGTTCGTCCATCTTTCGATGAAAGCGCTGAACTTCCTCCGACGGTATCTCGCGGATTACCTTTCCGGTATCTTTCTCCCTGACAGTGATCGCAACCTTTTCGTTGTTATTGCCGTATCTGGAGAAGGCTATGCTGATGTTCATGGCGTTCATGAAATCCTGAAGCGCAGCCTCCTGCTGGTCGAAAAGCCGTGCTGTTTCTTTATCATCCTCCGATGCCTGTTCCCCCCGAGACGCCTCCGCCTGAGCCTGCCGGGGTTCCCCCGAAACCGGGCGTCCGTTTCCTGAGGATCGAAGGACTTCCGCGGTCATGGTGACTGCCTTGACGTCCATGTCGAAACCTTCCCTTCTGAAGATCCTTTCATTAATACTATCGGCGAGAAGACAAAAAACTTGAGTCAGAGCGTCCGGTCCAGGAAGCGGGGCTGCCGTTTTCCTCCGGGACTGCCGTCGCCGTACCTCCGAAGGCCCCGCTGGCCCTTCCTGACGGCATCAAGAGAAGCGAGAAGCTGTTCACGGTTCGTACGGAGGGCTTCCTCGCACTGTCCCTGAAGTTCCGCCATTCGTTCGAGCATCGATGCGATTTCTCCTGCGACATTGGGGAGCTTCCGCTGCCGCCCTTCAGTCGCAAGATGTTTATCGTCTACGGCGGCAGCGGAGAGAGAGCCGTCGATGGCGTCTATGTGCCCCATTAGCCGCCTGCGTCGCTCCAGGTTCGCCTGCGCTCCTTTCAGGTCGTCGGTTTTGATGGCGGCGGACAGAAGTTCCGTAACCGACAGAAGTTCCCGGAGATATTCTTTCTTATGCTGAAGAAGGATATGCTGTTCCACGGCAGTCACCTTTCACAGCGTTCCGTAGGCACCGCCCGGCAGCCTCGTGGATTCTATGCGGGAGCGGGTGTCCCGGTCATCGCGAGGTGCCGGGGGGGTGATATTTTTCCAGGCAGATTCCAGTTCCTGAAGGAGGGCAATCACCTCGTCAAAGATACGCGGATCTTGCCGAAGATCCGCTTCGAGAATGCGCTTAAGCATGTAGCCGTAGAGATTGTTAAGATTCTTTGCGATATCTCCGCCCTTTTGAAAATCTATGGACTGCATGAGGAGTGCAATGATTTCCTGAACCGTCGCGAGGGCTTTTGCCTTGTCTTCGAAGTGTCTGTTTTCAAGATGTTCCCGAGCGCATTTCAGATTGCCGATTGCCCCCTCGTAACACATGACGATGAGTCTCCATGGATCGGCTGTAGATACCTGGGTTCGCTTGTAATGATTGAGGCTGCTCGTTATATGCGCTGTCTGCATAGGGTCTTCGACTCCTTTGTTTCGATCTAATGGGCTCTTCTGCGCCGGTTCTTATTTCCAGGCGCTGTAAGCCGCCGAAAGCTGTCCTTCAAGCCAATTGCTCTGGTTCTGCAACTTCCCGAGAAGCAATTCCATGGCGACGAACCGATTGATCATCAGTTCCGCTTTCCTCTCGAGGGCCGCCTCCATTTCGTCGATTCTTTCTTGTTTTCCTTTGATGCTGCTGTTCAGAGATTGCTGTTTGAACGTCACGTAGCCGTCATCGCTGTCGGTAATATACGAAAGGGTCCTGAAAAAAAGTTCTCCCATTCCGTTTGTGATCGTAATCGTGCCGGCGTCGGCATTGCTCGATGATCCGCGGTAAAGAAGCGACAGCCCGGCTGTGTTTACATTGCCATCGTTGCCCCGGAGAAACTGCCCCGAGCCCGTGGCGGGCTCGCCGCCGATTGTCCCTGCCACGTCGAGACCATAATAAGTTCCGTTGATGAGACCGAGGTCGAGATCTCGCTCTGTGGACTGGCTGACCGTTCCGAAGTCGAGAGATCCGCCTCCCTCGTTGTTGCAGGCAAGAGACAGTGAAATGAGAGAGATTCCCGCGATGCCGTCCTCCACGGTGATCATGCCGTCGAGAAGGAAGGCGTTCACTGTCGTTCCTTCTGCGGCGAAGGCGGCCTCGATAGCCGCGAGAAGACCGTCGACGGTGTCGACACCGCTGTCGGAAACGGCATAAACGCCGGAAATATCGGTGACGCCGTCGCGGGCCTTTCCTGAAATAGTGATGGTGTCGCCGTCGACCACGCCGGCGCCGAAGATATCGCTCCAGACAGTTTCCGCAGTTATATCTGTTGTGCCGCTGCTTGCAACGGTCGCGCTGCGCGTTGAGGAATAGATTATCTGATTGTAATTGTTGTCGGAGGAGTCCTGGGTTATCGTGATTCCACCCCGGCCGTAATCGTCCGCCGTGATGACCAGACGGCCGCTGTCGTCCTGGGAGGCCGTCACGGCCAGGGCATAGCGTCCTGTTTTGCTCCCGTCGCCCGCCTCCTCATCGGCATCGATGACGCCGAAAAGAGACGTTTCAGTTTCATCCCAAATGTCATCGATGGCCAGCCGACTCGCTCCGGTGTATTTATCGGCGACAACAAGCCGTCCCTCCGTGTCGACGGAGGCTACGACGGAACTGGAGAAGGCCGCTTCGATGGCCGAGAGCAGGCCCTGGATGGTATCGGTTTCAACGTTTTCGATAGCATAGGCGCCCTCGACCTCCGCGCCCGACCGTGTCGTGCCGGCAAAGGAAATGACATTCCCGTTTTCAAAGAGCAATTTTGAGCCATCGCTTCTATAGAGACTGTTCCAGGTAGTTGTTGCGGTTATTGCAGAAGATTGGCCTGGATCGGCATAGAGAGATTCGTCTCCCACGATTGTCTGGGCATAGTCCGAGGCAGTTTCGGTGTTGATTTCCGCTACGATGTCGTCGATGGTCATGCCGCTTGTCAGGAGAATCGTTGCCGTATTGCTGCCGCTGGAAATCCTAAGGACCTCGCCGGCGCCTCCCGCCGAGAGATCGACGGAACCGCTTTGAGAGGCCTTCGCGGCTGCCCTTTGAATATTCACCGAGTACGCGCCCGACTGCGTTTCGGCGCCGTGACTGACGTAACCGAGAAGACTTCCGGAGGCCGATCCCTGTCCGACGAAAAAGGCCGTGACATCGTTGAAATTGCTTTGGATGCGATCCCCCAGGAGGTTCTCGTCTATGCTGAGGATCAGATCGTTTTCCATCGTAATGCCCAGGCTGGAAAGAACAGAGAAGGAACTGGTCACTCCCCAGACCGATCCGGTGATCAAGGAGGTGATCTCGCTTTTTACGGAGCTCAGGGTGTTGTCGCCGAAGAGGATCCCCCCGGGCTCGCTTTTTTCCTGATCATAGGTGAACTGTTCGTTGATGTAGGACATAATGACGTTGTATGAATTGACAAAGCTTTCGATCTTTTGTTGTATGGCTTCGACATCGTGGGAGATATTCAGATTGACGGTTGTTTCGGCATCTTCGCCGACGAGCGTCAGAGTCACGCCCTGGATGACGTCGCTGAGAGTGTTGCTGGCGCTGGTCACCTCGACGCCGTCGATTTCGACAACGGCGTCTTCCCCGGCGATGATTTCCCGTTTCCGCGCGGCGCCGGCGCCGAAGGCGAGATCGCCGTCGACAAACTCAAGGGTTCCGC
>JAFGGB010000091.1 GCA_016930775.1 Deltaproteobacteria bacterium | reverse complement strand
GACCGCATTGTCCTGTCTCACGGCCAGTCCGATTTCTCCGTCGCATTCGCCGCGTTGAACTACCGCGCTCCCGACAGGAACCGCTACGCCTACCGCCTCGAAGGGTTCGACGCAGATTGGATTTTTACGGACAGCTCCCATCGCCGCGCCAGTTATTCAGGCCTGAAGGAAGGAACCTATCGATTCCTGGTGAAGGCATCGAACAATGACGGGCTATGGAACGAAGAAGGCACGGCTCTCGGGATCGTCATTGCCCCGCCCTGGTGGCGTTCCGTCTGGTTTAACGGCCTGGCGGCCATGATGACTGCGGGGTTGCTCTTTGCTGCCTACCGCTGGCGAATCGCTTCGATGAAAAAGAGAAACAGGGACCTCGAAACTCTTGTCTCACTGAGAACCCGCGAAATAGCCGAATCGCTCGATCACTTGGCTCAGGCCAGAAACCAGGCTGAAGCGGCAAGACAACAGGCGGAAAAGGCCAGCAAGACGAAAAGCATCTTCCTCGCCAATATGAGCCACGAACTGCGCACCCCTCTCAATTCCATCCTGGGCTACGCTCAGATCCTGCGGGGACGGGCTGCCTCCGACGACTCGCTCGTCGACGGTTTGGCGGCTATTCGGCAGAGCGGGGATCATCTGCTGACGCTCATCAACGACATCCTCGATATCGCCAAGATAGAGGCCGGAAAGATAGACCTGTTCCCTGCCCCAACATATCTTCCAGGTTTTATCGACGGCATCGTCAACCTGATCAAGAACAGAGCCGAAGCAAAAGACCTCTCCCTCACCTACGAACCCCGTCCGCCCCTGCCCTCGGGGGTTATGGTTGACGAAAAGAGGCTGCGTCAGGTTTTAGTGAACCTCCTTGGCAACGCCGTCAAGTTTACCGAGCGGGGCGGCGTCGGCCTTATCGTGGAACGGCTGGATTCGCCTGATCAGCGGACAGGCCCGCCGACAGCGACGTTGCGGTTCACCGTGGAAGACACTGGCATCGGCATACCTCCCCTGGAATTGGAAGGACTGTTCAGACCCTTCGTGCAGGTCGGTCACGCCGACAAGCAGATCGAAGGCGCAGGTTTGGGATTGACCATAAGTCAGCAAATTGTAACTCTCATGGACAGCCGAATCCGGGTGAAAAGCGAACCGGGGAAAGGAAGCGCCTTCTGGTTCGAAGTGACGCTGCCTGTGGTGGAAATCGCCGTTGAGGAACAGACGGCGCAACGCCGCATGCCCACCGGCTACGAAGGTCCCCGCAGGAAAGTTCTGGTGGTGGACGACAAGCGCTACCATCGATTCATCCTGGAAGCGATGCTTGCGCCTCTGGGTTTCGAGATAAGCACCGCCAATGACGGACAGCAGGCCGTCGATAAGGCTCTGGCCGAACGGCCTGACGTTATCCTTATGGACCTCGTGATGCCCGTGAAAACAGGGCTCGAAGCAATTCAAGAGATTCGACGCAACGCCGATATGGATGATGTAATCATTATAGCTGTCTCGGCCAGCGTAATGGAGATCGATCGCGCCAAGAGCCAGGTAGCCGGCTGCAACGCCTTCCTGCCGAAACCTGTCCGGATCGAGGACTTGACGGTCCTTATGGGAAAACACATGGGATTGAACTGGATCTACGGGAAACCTGAGCAAGAAACCGACTCCGCTGAAAAGGCCTCCGTGAAGCAATTGGTCCCCCTTCCGCCGGAGGAAATGGAGGCGCTGCATGAATTAATCAAGGCGGGAAAGCTCCGGCAGTTCCGGGATCGTCTCGCCGCCCTTGAGGAAACCGACGAACAGTCGCGGCCCTTCATTCAAAGATTGCAGAGCATGGCCCGAGGGTATGAAATCAAGCGCATCATGACCTTGCTGCAGCGAGAGCGTGAGGAAAAACAATGAAAACCCTTGCCCCACTGAACGAACAGACGATTTTGATCGTCGACGACACTCCTCGCAACCTGGAAGTCATCGGCAAGTTTCTTGAAGAAGCCGGCTTCGAGATCGCAGCGGCCCAGGACGGGGAAAGCGGCATCGAAATCGCCCAGCGAATTCATCCCGATTTGATTCTCCTCGACGTTCTCATGCCGGGGATCGATGGCATCGAAACCTGCCGCCGCCTGAAGGCCGACGAGCTAACCATGAACATACCGGTCATCTTCTTGACGGCCTTGACGGAACGGGAGCTCAAGATCGCGGGATTCGAGGCTGGCGGGGTCGATTACATCACCAAGCCTGTCCAGGTTGACGAGGTGCTCGCCCGGGTGAGGATACACGTGGAACTGCAAGCCATGCAGCGGCAACTGGCCAGGCAAAACGAAGCTCTCCAGCAGGAAATTATCGTACGGCAGCGGGCGGAGGAAGATCTTCGCGAGGCAAGGACATGGTTGGAACAGCGGGTGGAAGAGCGTACGCTGGAACTGGCTCACGCCGTCGCCAATCTGAAATTAGAAGTCGACGAACGCACCCGGACCGGGGAAGAGTTGCGGCGCCGAAACCGTGAATTGACCTTGCTGAACAGGGTTATTGCCGCCTCCGCCATGGAAACGTCGCTGGAAAATATATTGAACAGAGTGTGTCATGCCTCGTCCGAAGCCTTCGAAGCGCCGCAAACGGCGGTGGCCCTGCTGAACGAAGACAAGACTGAAGCGGTCCTGGCGGCCGAACACCGGACCGGTTCGCTGCGGTCGACCCTCGGATACGCCTTTGACTTAAAGACAATTCCAGCGGCTCGGCAAATTCTCAACGACAACGTTGCGCTCGTCGCCAACAACGCCGCGACGGACCCTCGACTAAAGCCGATTCAGGATTACATACAGCGACAGGGCATAGCTTCGATGCTCATTACACCCCTCATTTTCCAGGAGGATATGTTGGGCTTTCTGGGAATTGAGACAACGGAACCCCGCCGTTTTTCGGTCGAGGAGGTGAGGCTGGCCCAAAACGTGGCAACGCAGGTTTCAGGCGTGCTGGCCCGATTGAAGCTCGATGAAAATCGCCGGAAGCTCGAGGCGCAATACCATCAGGCCCAGAAGATGGAAGCCATAGGCCGCCTGACCGGTGGAGTCGCCCATGATTTCAACAATATACTGACAGTCATCCTGGGCAACACCGATTTGATGCTGATGCGTCTCGATATCAGCTCACCTCTGCGCCCCGAGGTGACGCAGATACGGAAGGCCGCTGAGCGGGCCGCCGGCCTGACGCGCCAATTGTTGGCCTTCAGCCGCCAACAGATCCTTCAGCCGCAGATTCTCAATCTCAATGACATCATCGTCAACCTGGAGAAGATGTTGCGGCGCCTGGTGGGCGAGGACGTGGACTTCAAAACCATCCTTGACAAGCGCCTGGGTCCGACGAAGGCCGACGCCGGACAGATCGAACAGGTAATCATGAACCTCGTGGTGAACGCCCGAGATGCCATGCCTGAAGGAGGCAAGCTAACCATTGAGACGGCCGGCGTCACCCTCGACGAAACCTATACCCTTCAGCATCTCGGCGTCGATGCGGGTAACTATGTGATGATAGCCGTAAGCGACACGGGGACAGGCATGGATGCCGAGGTCAAAAAACACATTTTCGAACCTTTTTTTACGACGAAAGAACAAGGCCGGGGCACGGGCCTTGGACTGGCGACGGTTCACGGTATCGTGAGCCAGAGCGGAGGACATATCTGGGTGTACAGCGAACCGGGGGAAGGCACGTCTTTCAAAATCTATCTGCCTCTCATTGAAGAAACCGTCGCATCCGCCGAAGATTCAAAGAGCTCCTCGCAATCGGAGCGAGGCTGGGAGACGATAGTCGTCGTGGAGGACGAGAATCTAGTCAGAGAATTGACTGTCCGGATATTGAAGGCCGACGGGTACCTGGTCTTTGAAGCCGGCGACGGCAACCAGGCCCGCCAGATTTTTTCGGAACAGAAAGGAACGATTCATCTCCTTTTAACCGATGTGGTTATTCCCGGCGGCAAGAAAGGACCAGAGCTTGCAAAAGAACTTGCGGAACTGCACCCGGAAATTAAAGTCCTCTACATGTCGGGATACACAGACAACGCAATCGTTCACAAAGGCGTGCTCGATAACGGCATTGCCTTTTTGTCGAAACCATTTTCGCCGGAAGATCTCATCGCCAAGGTGCGGAAAGTCCTCGACGGACCGGCGATGTAGCGGCCTCAGGCTGATTTGACTAACAACGTTTTTCATTCATGCATAGTAATCAATATGGAAAAGGCACGCAAACTCCTATCTCTATTTTCTGAGCAGATGAACGTTGTCAATTCGTCCTTTGCCAACAAGAAAATCGCCGGCCTGATCGGCTTTATCGTCCTGGGTGCGGCGGTCCTGTCGACACAGGCAGCGCCGGAAGCTTGGGCCGAATATCCCGAGAAGCCGGTGGTCCTGATCGTGGCCTATTCGCCGGGCGGAGGCACTGACAGGCTCGGTCGCGTTCTGTCCACATACATTCAACCCTACCTCGGCAAGCGGCTCATCGTGCAGAATATGCCCGGCGACAACGGCCGGATCGGCTTCAGCGCCCTGGCGCAGGCGCCTCCCGACGGGTACACGATTGGTTTCATAAGCGCGCCTTCCCTCTTCATCGCGAAGAAGCTCCAGAGCAACGTGGCCTTCAGCATGAGAGATTTTGACCTCATCGCCAACATCCAGACAGATCCCGTTCTGCTGGCAGTCCGCGGGGACAGCCCCTACAGGACGATTGGCGACTTCATCAAGGCCGCAAAGAATAATCCGGGAAAGCTGAAAGTCGGGGGCGACGGCCCCCGTTCCAACAACCGTCTCCAAATGCTTGTGGCGGAGAAACAGCTTGGTCTTTCCATCAACTGGCTGTCCTCTGACGGCTCAAGCCCCACACTGACAGCCCTCATGAAAGGCGATTTGGATGCCGCGGCGCCGAGCGCCAGTTCGTCAATATCCTATCTCCGCACCGGTCTTCTCAGAGCCCTGGCCGTCTTCTCCAATCAACCCTGTCCCCATTTGCTTGACGTGCCCACCATTCAGGCCGCCACCGGTGCAGCCGTGCCCGTCATCGGCGCCTCTCTCAGGGGAATCGCCGCTCCGAAAGGCCTCGACGGGGCTCGCAAGGCCCACCTTGCCCAGGCTTTTGCCCAGGTCGTAAAAGACAAAAGATTTGTAAGGGCGACCGATGACATGGGAATCTCGCTCAAGTACATGGATTTCGCCGAATTCTCCCGATCTTTAGAAGACTCCGAAAAAGAAACAAGTAAATTCATCCACTTGTTCAAGTAACCAGATGAATCTCCCCTTTGGTCCCGCCTGAAACGTGAAAGGATGCCGTTCCCTGTCGAACGGGAAAACGGCAGTCTTATTACTTCTCAGTGATCGCAGACATTGCGACCCCCCTGGAGTGTCCCCGCCGCGTAATCCGCCGCCAGTTTCTCGGGCGTTTCTGCCGGGGCGCCCACTACAACATGAATGCCCTTTTCAGTAAAAAGCCCCTGCGCTCGTTGCCCCATGCCGCCGGCTATAATAACGTTGGCGCCTCGCTCCGCCAGCCAGGAAGGCAACAAGCCCGGCTCATGAGGAGGGGCTTCGATGTCCTCTCTCTTGAGAATCTTCTTTTCCGTCGGGTCAACATCGACGAGGGCAAAACGCTCGCAGTGTCCAAAATGCATTGAAAGTTTCCCGTTCGCCAGGGGAATCGCAATCCTCATTGGTCTGTCCTCCTTGTGTTTCATGATTTTCCCAGTTTTCTCGACACCTTTCGACCCATCCAAATCCGCAATGACCTTGATGATGCTCCGCATGATGTCCGCCGTGGGGCTCGCGGAGCGCTGGATGAAAGCGAGGCCGTTGTCGCAGGCTTCAGCAATCTTTGGATCCATGGGAATGGCGCCGAGAAACAAAACGCCCATGTCCTCGGCGATCTGTCTGCCGCCGCCGGAAGGTAGAATCTGCGTAATTTCACCGCATTTTGGACAGACAAATCCGCTCATGTTCTCGACGACTCCAAGCACCGGCACGTGAAGCTGCCGGCAAAATGTTATGGATTTGCGCACGTCAACTGACGCGACCTTTTGCGGAGTTGTAACAATCACCGCGCCGTCCAATCGGCCGATGAGCTGGCAGACCGAAAGGGGCTCGTCTCCGGTTCCCGGAGGCGAATCGATGATCAGATAATCGAGGTCTCCCCATGCAACATCCGTAAGAAACTGTTTGATAACGTTCATTTTCATCGGCCCGCGCCAGATCACCGCGTCATCCTGATTCCGCAGGAGAAAACCCAGCGACATGATCTTCATGTTGCCCAGAACAATAGGGAGCAGTCCTTCGGCGCTCCCCTGGAGAGTCTCCGCCTCGCAGCCCAGCATGGTCGGAATGCTGGGACCGTGAATATCGACATCCAGCAAACCTACGCGTTTTCCCGAAAGCGCCAGGGCCGCGGCCAGATTAACGGCCACAGTGCTCTTGCCGACGCCGCCCTTGCCCGACAGCACAACCACCTTGTGCTGAATGCGGCATAATCGCGATTCGAGTTTTCGGCGGTCCTTGAATTCCTTTTCGCTTTCATCGCTGCCGGGCATGGAAGCCGAGCATTCTTCGTCCTTGCAGCTGTCGCACATTGTCTCTTCGCATCGTGACTCCTCTTGTGAAGTCCTCTGACGATTCAGGCAGTTCTCACACGCCGCTTTCAGCGCATCGGCCGCCAAAAGAGCGCAATGCTCGAACTCCAGAGGCAATCCACCCAAAGCCTCCAGGATGTCCTTCTGCTGCACTGCGGCGGCATCCTTAATGGCATTGCCTTCGGCCAGACATGTCGCCATGCTCCCGCATGCCAGCGAGGGACCGCATCCATCGGTAACAAATGAAACCTTTTCAACTCTGCCGTTTCTCGCGACCACCCAGAATTCCATGGTGTCTCCGCAAGGTCCGGTGATGCGCGCATTGCCGTCGAACACTTCAAGCGGCCCGTTGTTGCGAGGATTTGTCGCATAATTACGGACCGCTTCGGAAAACCGCTCTAGATCAACACATTCCATTATCCGTTCCTACCTCCTATAGACTAAGATGATTCCACATCGTTCTAACATCTTCAGCGCAGGGCGCCTCTCTTTCCACTACCGCCCGCTCCTGCATCTGCGCCGCCGTTACGGAGCTGTCATACCTGACGCGGCCGGCCAGATGCGCCCTTGCACGGAGCGCCTTTTCCTCGATTCGTTCCGTCATCTCCGCGTTGAAGTCCCATTTGTTTACACAGACCTCCGCCGGAATATTGAAGTGCCGCGTCAGTGAAAGAACCCTCTCCAGATCGTGTTCTCCCGAAACCGTGGGTTCCGTGACGGCCAGTACGAGAGACGCGCCGGTCACCGATGCGATCACCGGACATCCGATCCCCGGAGGACTGTCCACGATTATTAAAGAACGGTTTTTCTCTTCGGCAACGCGACGGGCTTCCCGGCGGACTGTCGAAACCAGTTTGCCGGAGTTTTCGGCCGCCACGCCCAGCCGGGCATGGACCATGGGTCCGCAACGGGTCTCCGAGAGCATCCATTCGCCGCAGAGACGCTCCGGGAAATCAATGGCCTGTTCCGGGCAGAACCTTACACAGACCCCGCATCCTTCACAGGCAACCGGGTCGATGGAGAACCGCGACTCGCCGGTCGATATGCCGTTCGCGCTCACTGCATCGAATCTACAATTGGTTAAACAAACGCCGCAACCGGCGCAGTCGCTCTGTCGAATGACGGCTTCGCGACCGCTTCGAAACTCATGTCGTTCTTTTATCTGCGGCGCAAGAACCAGGTGCAGGTCCGCCGCGTCAACGTCGCAATCGACAATGAGCGGTCGATCGGCCAACACGGTAAAAGAACCGGACGCGATCGCTAGAATCATGGCGGCGTCCCGCCGCGATAGCCTCTTTGACCCCGTCTGTGCGCAGTCTCTTCGTCCACCCCATCCTGCCAGCCGTTGCGCGTTCCTTCTCGGCAATCAAATTTGGCCGTATACGGCTTGATGTCCAAGAGAGGCGTGCCGTCCAGGATGTCCAGACCGGCGAGATAGAGTATATTTCCTTCACGGCGGAGCAACTCGACAATGCTCAAACCGATCGGATTGGGACGGCAGGGCGCTCGTGTCGAGAACACTCCCCGCTCGATATCCTGGAGAAAGGGCTTCACCCGTAACTTAACAGGACCCGCTTCATGAAAGTGGTAAAGGAGGTACAGGTGAGAGAAGCCTTCCAGATCGCGCAGTCCTTCTGCAAAATCCGGGAATATCTCCGCACGCCCTCTGCAGTTTTTTGCATAGACCGTCTGAATGGGAGTCAGGTCCGCCACGGTGTGCTCGCTTCGAATCACTCCTATGGGACCGTAGATGACGTCTTTCACATCCAATGTCCCCCTACATCCGCCGAATTGGCTTCGGCAAGCGCTCCGTTGCGATATTGTTCGAGAGCCGCTGCCACGGTTGGAACCTGTGTGGTGAAAACCTTGATGCCGGCAGTGGAAAGAACGCGAAAGGCCTTTGGTCCGCAATGGCCGGTTACGACGACGCCGACCCCCAACCGCGCGACCGTTTCCGCCGACTGTATTCCCGCACCCTGTGCCGCGTTCAGGTTCTGCTGGTTGTCAATCACTTCAAAGGTTTCGCTTGCCGCATCATAGATGAGGAACTTCGGAGCGCGACCGAAACGGCTGTCCAATGGAGCATTGATATCCGTTCCCGATGTTGTGAATGCTATTTTCATTATTCCCGCCTCTTTTTTTCTTGATTATGCGATGCCCTCACAGGAAGTATCTCCGCCATAAGCGAACAAGACCAGACAGGTCTTGTTTGTTTCATCCGGGAAATTACTTTGTTTGCACTACTGCCGGCAAGGGATGCTGGCGATACTTCCCGACCTTCTCCTCCTGTCAGGCATTTCTTAAATGCCATACAACATCCGAAAAACGCAACAGAGGTCAGCGCAACGGCCTCGATTTTTTTAAGCGGCCGTAGCGCTGTTGCCAAAGTCACGTCTTTTCCACATCGTTTTCTATCTCGGAAAGGCGCTCCCTGAGGGAATTCAGTTCCGATTCTAAAAAATCGGCCCGGCTTTTAAGAGTTTGTTTCTCCATCTCCGGATCGAAGTATGGGGCTGGATATCCGTAAGGTCCGCCATAGGCGCCGCCGCGCAACCGGCTCGGCAGTCCCGCAGCATAGAACATATTCTGCAATCCGCGTCCTCCGCCGCCGAACCCGCCCCACCGGGCGCCGCGACCTCGTCCGAAACCGATTCCAAAACCCCGCCCCACAACAAAATTTGCATAGCCTGGCGTACCAAACCCAGCGCAGAATCCCGCCGCACGTCCTGTCATGGATCCCATTCCCATGGGACCCTTTCCATCTCCTCCTGGCATGATAAACCTCCTTATTGCATTATTCCCTAATCATTCCCGTACCGCACTTCGAGCACTTCTTTTGTACGCAAGGCATTCCAAATTCGTGCGGTTCGCGGCATCCGCACTTCGGACACAGGCAGAAGCCCATTGCACTCCCCGCAAACGGACCGCCCATGCGTCCTTGTCCCTGTCCGCCCCGACCTCGACCCTGCCCTCTTCCGGCGCCCATTCCGCCTCGTTGTCTTCCATTCATCAGATATTCCTCCTGTTGCACATTGAAGAGTCCCCGTCGCCGACCGGGGCCGTAACAACCCGGCATGGCAAAAGCATCTCCCCTGAGGCCGCCGTTGAGCCAGGCCTGAATAACCTCCCGCAGATCGCCGGCTACGAAGGGAATCACATGAATGCCGTATGCGGCAACCATCTGGTGCAGCGGCTTGGAAATCGCTCCGCAAACAAGGATTCCCACGGAAAGCTCCGCCAGGCGAACCGCTTTTTGAACCGGCAGATTATCCGCCAGAATTTCTTCCATCTCGGCGATAATCAGTCCTTCCTCCGATTCAACAATGTGAATCTGCCTGGCGATGTCGAAGACCGGCGCGATCCGATTCTCCCAATATGCAAAAGCTGTTTTCATCATCAATAGCTGCACTCTTTCCTCACGCATGGAAACAATGCAAGCCCGGCGCCAAGCATTAAGGGCTATGATTAACAAGAATTAACAAGCCGATGTTGCTTTATATAAGTCGGTTTGTAAAGCAAGGCCGACTTCGAGCATAGTAGCATGTTAGCTACTTCTGTTCATTGCAATTGGCGCATTCTCGCTACCCTTGCGATTTACGATGAAAACACAGACATATTCATCCGTGGAGTGGAAAGGGTTCATTTTATGTCTCATATTCATATCAAGTGTTTTATAACGGCGTTACAGAAGCGGATTTTCCGTTCAGACTTACAACGATGCCGCGTGCGGCGACTGTTGAAAGTACAATTATTCCACCGACGAGCGCCCAGGGTCCAGGCGTTTCCCCTACAATAAGCAGTACCCAAATTGGATTGAGAATAGGTTCCAGGATTGGAATGAGGACGGCTTCGAGCGCTGTGACGTGCTTAATAGCCTGGGAGAAAAGCCAGTATGGAATCGCCAGTTGAAAAATCCCCATTGCCACGAGACCCGGCCAGCCGAGTCCGCCCGGCGCCGATTGCAGAATAAATGGAATTCCGACCACGGCGGCAAGAATATTTCCAATAATAACCGACTCAATAGGATCGGCGTCTTTTTGCTTTCGCATAAAAAGGAACAGCCAGGCCAGAGACACACCGCTTAACAAGGCGCAAATATTTCCCCAAAATCCCTCGACAGTAATTTCATCGACGAAAAATAACGTCAATCCAGCCAGAACGATGAAAATAATGAGCCAGTCGAATCGGGTGATCTTCTCGCCTATAAACCAATTGCTGAAAAGTGCAATGTAGATCGGCGCGGAGTATTGAATGAGAATCGCGTTCGCCGCCGTAGTTAATTTGTTCGCGGCGATGAACAAAATGACCAGTGCGGCATAAGCGACGCCACCCCCGATTTGCGGCCAAGACCAATGCCATTTTAATCTCCTCGACACAAGCAGCAAAAAAGCCGCAGCAATTGCGCTTCGACCGCCGCAAATGGCCATCGGGTGCCATTGAATTGATTTTATTAAAATGCCGCCGGCGCTCCATAATATAGCGGTGCACAGCAAGAAAAGAATTGCCTGATTGCGATTTTTCATGAATGGGAAGCTATTGAATTGATATGACGCCCCTTATCCGATCAGGCAATATATGAACAAGACTCTTGCATGTCAATTGAAATGTTCACAAAAAAATGATTGCGGCAGCAGTGATCATAGAAAGAGTGCGTTGGTTTAACCAACCAGACCAGCAAATGATGGAAGGAGATGCGGTCAGTCGAGAATTAGAACAAGCAGGAGGAGGATTAACACTAATCTTTACCCCGCAGGACCTGTAGCTGGTTTCTCAGAGGGAGAACACATTACAACAATGATTCCAGAACCATGGCGAAAGCCCGTTCTCCTGCATTTTCCCTGAAACTGAAAGAGGCCAACCGGATTTGATTTGTCGTCTATTTCCATTGGCAAACAGCAACACTAAAATGGGCTTCTCTCGGGGCAGCGACCTGAGAGAAGCGCTGTCCTCGCAACTAACTCCACTGTATCTTCATAGTCCTCGACAGATTTGATAAGGCTACAGAATGCCTTGGAAAAGCATGGGCCGAAGAACCACGGCAATCATAGAACTCTTTATATAGTTTCGATACGCAGTGTCGGATCTATATTGGGATCTTTCAATTCTCCCACTGATAGGGAAGCTCAACGATCGTAGCCGGTTCACTGATATTCCCGGCTTCGCTAAGAGCCGTTTTCAAAATCTCCATCTGGTTTTGCCTGTTGAATGGTTTGCCCGCGCAATGGCCGAGGGGATAATTGACGAAGAAGGTTCGAGGCGGCTTAACGAGTGCGGTAAGGTCGAAGGCTGATGACATCGAAACGGTGGGGATGCCAGCCTCTTCGATGGCTCTTGCCATCAATCCCACGGATTGATGGCAGAGCGGTCAGGCCGGCGCCAAGCAGGCCAGATCGATGTTCATCTGCTTCAATTTTGCGATGAGTTCGGGAATCATTTCATCGAGGAGCTGGGTCTTCCTGAATATTCT
>JAFGGB010000090.1 GCA_016930775.1 Deltaproteobacteria bacterium | reverse complement strand
GAATCCTTTTTCTCGAATGACCTTGAATTTTAATCCCCGTTCCGTGAGCGAGAAAAAACGCGTGCCGTATTTTTTGAGAAGCCTCTGATCGATCTCAAAGCCGAGGCCCGGTTTGTTCGGCGGCAAAAGCATGCCGTCGCCGTCAGGAAGAATCGGGGCGATGATGCCTTCGCGAAATTCGGGAATCCACGAGGGTTCCTCCAGGGGATATTCGAGGGGGAGGGCGTTGTCCCTGTCGGCGAGGACCATGTTCCAGTTGACGTAAAACCCTATGCCGTTGGTCCAGGTATGGGGTGAGAACTCCCGCTTCTTTTCGTGACAGGCCTCGATGACCTTTCGAACCTGGGCGATGCCGCCGGCGAAGGTGGCGTCGGGCTGGTAGATGTCGAAACAGTCCTTTTCGAGCATGATCTTGATTTCATCCCAGCCGTAGTTGAGTTCGGCGCCGGCGATGCGGACTGCTGAAGTTTTTTTCAGCTCGGCATTTCCGTCATAATCGCGGGAATCGAGCGGTTCCTCGAGCCAGCCGATGTCGTTCGCCGCGCAGGCGGCGGCGAATTCGCGGGCTCGGGCGAGATCCCAGGCGGGAATTTTATCAACGATGGTGACGAGCCAGCCCTGATTTGCATCGACGCCGAGAGTCATCGCATTGCCGATTCCCTTTCGCACCGTTTCAATAAGACGAATGTCGTCTTCAAGCTTGACGTTCTTCACGCGGAGCTTCGCCGTCCTGAATCCCCGTTCGCGCATGGCGAGGAGTTCGTCGATGCGCTTTTGCGCATCGAGCATCTCGCCTGTGGAACAATAGACCGGTATGGGTCGCGCCGCGCCGCCGAGCAGTTCATATACGGGTTTCCCCTCGCTTTTGCCCCAGATGTCCCAGCAGGCTGGTTCAATCCAGAAATTCCGCCATCCGAGGAACCCCGCCTGTTTCAGAAGTCCCTGGACGGCATCGATGTCAGTCGGATCGGCGCCGATGAGATACCCGCCGATGAGGTCGCCCAGACCTTCACGTTCTTTGCCCATGGCGGCGCCTGCGGAGTATCCCTCGATTCCGTCGTCGGTGACGAGCTTGACCAGTGTAAACTTGTTGTGGGTTTGGGGATATCCGGGAATCCACGTGGGCCAAAAGGTGTGTTTCAACGGTACGGAGACATGGTAAAGTTCAACACGCGCGACTTTCATGCCCTGTCCTTCCTTTCGTTGAAAGTCATAATCCCGGAACATCATACTTATTTTATTGACTTAGTGAAAGAGCAATCTTTATTGTATCTTATGCGATGTATTGCACGAGTTGCGGCTTCTATAAACACTGTTCAGCAACAGGAGGCAAGAATTGGAACCGCGTTTGAATATTATCACTCTCGGGGTTAAGAACCTGGACAAGGCGATCCGGTTTTACCGGGATGGGCTCGGTTGGCCTATGTCAGGCGCCAGCGTCGGAGATTTCGCTATTTTCAGGCTCCATACCGGCACGGCTTTGGCGCTGTATCCCAGAGAATTATTGGCCAATGATGCCAATCTCAAAGACGAAGGCGGCTTCGGAGGCGTTACTTTGGCCCACAACGTCATCACCCGGGAAGAAGTCGATTCCGTATTATCAACGGCTGTTAAGGCTGGCGGGCGTCTTCTTAAAAAAGCGCGCGAAGCGGAGTGGGGCGGCTATTCCGGTTATTTCGCCGATGTAGACGGGCATCCATGGGAAGTAGCCTGGAATCCTCACTTCAGGCTTGAACAAGGAAATCTTTTATTGCCTGAATAGCGATCGTATGTCCGGCAGACGTGCAAAGCTTGCCGATGACTTTGGCGTCAGGCGGTGGCGGTGAAACATTTGCGATCTCGAACTGTTTGAAAGGAGAGTTCCTATGAGCAATAAACTCATGGTTGGACTGTGGCGATACATAATAAACGTACCGCCTTTTTTATGGCAGAAACAAATTGCCAAAGGAAAGAGAAGGTTTGAAAAAGAACATGGTTCCCTGTCCGCTGATTATCGCCTGATACATCATTTCGTGGTAAGGGAACTCCCATATGCCGGAAAGCCTTTATCGCCGGAATTGATTTCAAACGAGTTAGGTCTCCCCGTTGATAGTGTAAAAACCGCCCTGGATTATTTGGAAAAGCGCATGACATTTCTATATAGAAACAAGAATGGAGAAGTCCTGTGGGCATATCCCGTCACTGTCGATGCAACGCCGCATAGAATTACTTTTAATACGGGCGAACAATTGTATGCCGCCTGAGCGGCGGACGCATTTGCGACGCCCTTCGTGCAAGGGAAATTACGAAACGAATTTCTGAAAGTGCGCATTCAAACCGAATGCGCGCACTGTTCCCGTCCGATGGAAATGGAGATTGACAGCGATCTTCGCTGCGCAACGAATGACGAAAGCTGCGAACCGGTGGTCTTTGTGCCGGATGTGGATTTATCCAACCTGAGCGATGATAGCATTATCGATGCATTCTGAACTGAGAGTATTTTCTTCTGGTCAGAAGAACATGCACGAGAGCACCGGAAAAAAACACATAGAATTCGTGGCGCATACATAAAAGCCGGCCAGATGGCCGATGTGACAAGAATCATTCAAAGTGCAATATTCGGATTTAATCCCGACTGAAGAAGTATCGACATACGGGATCGAGACAAGGGTGCGGTTGGCCGACGCGATAGCTGAGTTGTCGCGCGGAAAATCGCCGCGCCGGCTGGAAGCGACGATGAGGCTAGCCGGGGTTACAGTATCTGCTTGAGAAAAGTCTGTGTTCGTTCCTGGGTGGGGTTGGTGAAAAAGTGTTCCGGAGTTCCCTCCTCGACGATGGCGCCGTAATCCATAAAGATAACGCGGTCGGCTACCTCGCGGGCGAAGCCCATCTCGTGGGTGACGACAATCATTGTCATTCCCTCGCGGGCGAGGGTTTTCATAACGTCAAGAACTTCACCGATCATCTCCGGGTCCAGCGCGGAGGTCGGCTCGTCGAAGAGCATGAGTTTTGGTTTCATTGCCAGCGCCCGGGCGATGGCGACGCGCTGCTGCTGGCCGCCGGACAGTTTCGTGGGGTACTGGTGGATTTTCTCGGCGATTCCCACCTTGTTGAGGAGTTCCATGGATATGGCCGTTGCCTCTTCCCTCGATCGTTTTCTTACAAGCATCTGGGCCAGATTGATGTTTTCCAGGACGGTTTTGTGGGGAAAGACGTTGAAGAGCTGGAAAACCATGCCGATTTCTTCCCGCACTTTGTTGATGTCCGTTGCGGGGTCCGTGAGATTGAACCCGTCGACTATGATCGTTCCCGCATCGATCGTTTCGAGCTGGTTGATCGACCGGAGAAGGGTGCTCTTGCCGGAGCCGCTGGGACCGATTACCACGACCTTCTCGCCGTCGTAGATATCGAGCGACACATCAGTCAGGGCCCTGAGATGGCCGAAGTACTTATCCACGTTTCGGATGTGGACCATTACGCGCCGGTCATTGGTTGACACCGAGCCGTTCCTCCATTCGACTGATCAATTTCGACAGGAAAAGAGTGATGATGAGGTACACGAGAGCCACCATTGTGTAGGTCTCGAAATAGGTGAAGGTTTCCGATGCAAATTCCCGTCCCCTTCTAAGAAGATCGGAAACGGCGAGAATGGATACCAGGGATGAATCTTTCAGGAGCGCTACGAATTCGTTCCCGATGGGCGGCAGAATCGTTTTAAAGGCCTGGGGCAGTATGACATGTAACATCGCCTGGGAGTGCGACATTCCCAGGGAGCGGGCCGCCTCCATCTGCCCCTTGGGGATCGATTCGATGCCCGCCCGGTAGATTTCTCCCATGTATGCGCCGTAACAGACAGCCATTGCTATGACGGCGCTTGCCATGGCGGGCACGTTAATGAAGCGGCCGAGGGCGAAATAAATGTAAAAGAGTTGAACCAGGAGCGGGATGCCCCGGATGACTTCGACATACACCGAGGCAATCCCGTTGATGACCTTGTTCTTCGAGATTCTCCCCAGGCCGGTGAACAGGCCGATGATGAGAGCGAGGAGAATGGCTTCGACGGTTACCTGGAAGGTTATGAAAATCCCGTCGGGCAGAAACTTCAGTATTCTGAAATAGGGGTCGGAATGAAAGACCGACAGATAAATCAGCAAAGCGACGGACCCGACGAAAGAAACGCGCCAAGCCGTAAAAAGACCTGCATCTTTTCTGCTCGGAATGGAGGCGCCGTCGGTGACCGCTATAACCGTCCGGTGTTGCTTCTCTTCAGGCATGGCTTTATCTCAGCCATTTTTTCTCTAATTCCTTGTCGATGCCCTTTGACTGGACGGCCTTGATCCCCTTGTTGATGATATTGAGAAGTTTCTTGTTTCCCTTTTTAACGACTACGCCGTAAAATTCTTCCGTGAAGGGTATTCCGGCGATTTTGAACTTTTCCTTGTATTCCTGTTGCTGAAGGGCGTAGTTTGCGGCCACGGGAGTGTCGCAGACGACAGCTGCGATTCTGCCTGCCGCCATGTCCTCAAAGGCGAGACCGATCTCGTCGTATCCCTTGAGTTCCACGCCTTCCACTTTCTTGATTTCAAAGGCGCCGGTGGTGCCGATCTGGGCGCCAACCTTTTTGCCCTTCAGATCGGCTATCTTTGTTGCGCCTTCATTTGATTTCGGCACTACGAGAATCTGACCGGCATTGATGTACGGGAGGGAAAAATCCATTGTTTTTTGCCGCTCCTCGGTGATGGTTACCGATGAGATGATGGCGTCATACTTGCCTGCGGCGATGCCGGCGAAGATGCCGTCCCAGGCCGTGTTTTTGAACTCAACCTTAAAGCCGGCCTCCTTGGCGACGGCCTTGAAGAAATCGATATCGAACCCGACGATGTTTTTGTTTTCATCCACCATTTCCATGGGAGGCCATGTAGCGTCGGTCGCAACGGTGATGGAGAGCTCTTTTGCGGCCACTGAACCGCCCATTGCGGGGATTGTTATAATGACAGCGGCGACAATGATAAAGATTGGAACCAAACGGACTATTTTCATTGATGTGCCTCCTTTCGAAAGGGACAGTTAAGGGGTTACGATATATTGATTTCACTTACTATTGAGGGTGACTCTTGTCAAGGTAAAAGCTGTGATGGCCGGAGTTTCCTTTACATTTCGATGCGAGCGGTTATAATGCGCCGGCGCCTTCGGGAGCGGAAATAGAGAGCGGAAAAATGAAACGGGAAGGATGCGATAATCGGCTTTCATGAATGACCGACGACGCGCCATGGCCGCCGATGGATTATTGCTTCTGTGCACTGTTTTCTGGGGGCTTACGTTCGTGCTCGTCAAGGAAGCCTTGGGGAAAGTCGGCGCATTCCTCTTTCTTGCGCAAAGATTTTTCCTGGCATTCGCCGTCCTGTCGATCCTGTCTCTTGTCCGGAGGCGACGCCTGACGGCCGCTGCTCTCGGCCGAGGAACCCTCCTTGGTTGTTTCCTCTTTGGCGCCTTTGCCTTTCAGACAGTGGCCCTCCAGTACACCACGGCTTCGAACGCCGCCTTCCTTACGGGCCTCAATGTGATTATTGTACCCGCGCTGGGGGCACTCATCTATTGTTATAGAGTGCCCTGGACCGTGAAGGCGGGCGTTTTGCTCGCATCGATCGGTCTCCTTCTGCTCTGCACTCAGGGGCGCTGGTCCCTGAACCCTGGAGACATTCTCGCGGGGCTCTGCGCTCTCTTCGTGGCGCTGCACGTCATTTTCACGGGACGCTATGCCAGGGAGAGCGACGTCGTGCTTCTTACGACCGTTCAGATCGGCTTCATCGCACTGGCCAGCGGCATGCTGGCCGTTCTTCTCGGAGATTCACCCTGGAGGTGGCATGGCGAGATATTCTGGTCTCTCCTGATATGCGCCCTCTTCGCCACAGTCTTTACCTTTCTTATCCAGACGGCCATGCAGCGTTACACGTCGGCCGCCCACACGGCCCTCGTCTTTTGCATGGAACCGGTCTTCGGGGCTATCTTCGCGGCGCTCATGCTGGGTGAACGTCTGGGACCCTGGGGCATCGTCGGGGCAGTCCTGATTTTGGCAGGGATTATTCTCTCGGAAGCGCCGAGAAGCAGACAGTTCTCGACTAAACAAACAGATGTTTAAAATTTTTTATTCCCGTATCGAGTATGGCCGGCGTTGCGACAGACGGAAACCCGGTTGTTGTTCCTCAACCGCTTTGTGTCATCTCGTAGAGGATAATAGACGCCGCGGCGGCAAGATTCAGCGACTCCACGGCGCCGCTCCCCGGAATTGACACAAGCGAATCGGCCGACGCAAGAAGATCGGCCGTCACGCCTGCAACTTCATGACCCAGAATGAGGATCGATGGCTTGTTGCCCCGTAACGACGACGGCGCGTTGCCGCCCGTTGGCGCCGTGGCGATCATGGGAAGCCTCTTATGGGCGGCAAAGGCTTTCAACTCCGCCTGCTCGATGGGGATTATCTTTACGGTAAAAAACGAGCCGGCAGAAGCCCTGAGCACTTTTCCGTTGAAGGGATCGACGCTTTCGGGGGCCAGGAGGATTTCTGTGAGGCCGAACCATGCCGCCGTCCTGATGACGGTTCCCAGGTTGCCCGGATCGGAAACGCCGTCAATATAGAGAAGAGGTCCGTTGGGCCGGATCGGCAGATCCGACGAGTCGAAAAATCTCATTCTGCAGACCGCCAGAATGCCTTGGGGAGTTTCCTCCGTGGACAGGGAGGCAATGTCTCTATCGGAGGCTTCCATGACGGGTATAGTTTCCGGCAGTCTCGCCGCCAGGGGACATCCTCTGAGAATCTCGGCTTGCCGTCCGTTCAGGACGACTTCCACGAGAGGGTACAGTGACGAGCGCAAGGATGCCTCAAGGGCGTTCATGCCTTCGGCAATGAACAGGTTCTCGCGGCGCCGGTACTTCTTGTGCCTGAGCGCTTTGAGGTATTTGCATTTGCTTTTCGAAAGCTGTTCGATTGACGATTTCATCGCTCCTCCGGGCATTCATCGACGCTGGAGGATTATAGGTTTTCCTGCGAGCAAGCACAACCCCCCGGCTCCGGAACAGGGGAAACGGCGCATTCTCTGCTTCCTGAAAATTATGCCGGTTGTTGCGATCCTTGACCTTGACGGCGCAATTCATTATAAAATTATCTATGAGTCCCGATCACTGGAAAATCATGAAAAGCAGAATGGAGCGGACGTACCGGATCTTTTCCCTCCGTACGAACCGCGCCCGGTCGCCTCGCACCGGTGAAGATCATGATTTTCAAATCATAGAAGCGCCGGACTGGGTGAATGTAATACCTCTAACTGTATCCAAAGAGGTTGTGATGATCCGGCAGTACCGGCACGGCATAGACAGCGTGACCCTTGAAATCCCGGGAGGCATGTTGGAGCCGTCGGACAGTCCGGAAAGCGCTGCGCGAAGAGAACTTCTGGAAGAAACAGGATACGGGGCGCATTCGATGCGTTCCCTGGGCTTTGTGCATCCCAATCCTGCCATACAGAATAACCGGTGTTTCACATTCCTTGCCCTCAACGCGGCCCCGGAAGGTCCGCAGCGTCTCGACGGCAAGGAGGATATCGAGGTTGTCCTTGCGCCGCTGAACCGCATAGCTGCGCTGATAGCCGATGGGACCATCGCGCATTCTCTCGTCATAGCCGCATTCTACCGCTATTTCATGGAGTTCCGTTCCAATGCATCGCGCTGAGACATACAGATTCTGCCCGAGGT
Source organism: Deltaproteobacteria bacterium (assembly GCA_016930775.1). Lineage (GTDB taxonomy): Bacteria > Desulfobacterota > Syntrophia > Syntrophales > UBA2210 > JAFGGB01. The sequence continues at coordinate 7,792 of JAFGGB010000090.1, read as the reverse complement.
GCGGAGGACCTCTGGAGAAAAAAATTCTCAAAAAATCTGAGCCGTCCCGTCTTTTCTGCGGCAATTGCGGTTTTATTTTTTATCTCGATCCCAAAATCGCCGCCGCCGTCATCGTGGAGATCGACGGCGCCATCGTCCTTGCCCGGCGGGCCATCAATCCGGCTCGGGGCAAGTGGGTCATACCCGGAGGCTTCGTTGACCTGGGCGAACCGGTCACCGATGCGGCCTGCCGGGAGACGTGGGAAGAAGTGCGCCTCAGGATTGCCCTGAGTTCCCTCGTGGGAGTCTATTCCTATCCGGATGTTTCCGTTGCAGTCGTTATCTACGCGGCAAAAGCTATTTCCGGAATACCCGAGGCCGGTGATGAAACGCTTGAGGCAAGACTTTTTCATCCCTCCGATATTCCCTGGGAAGACATCGCCTTCGCAAGCACCGCTGACGGTCTTCGGGACTACCTGGCGCAGCGACATACAATTCTAACACGTTAGCAGGTTGTTCCCTTTTCTGTAGATTTAACATACAGGGAACCAGTATAATATTTAGTGCATTAACGCCATGAGAAGGGCAGAAGGGAAGTAGATCATGAACAATACGGCCCGTATCATAAAAAACGATCTCTCGCTCGTGCTGTGCGGCGGAGCGGGGCAGGGAATCCAGTCGGTGGAGCAGTTTCTCGTCAAGATCCTCGCACGCGAAGGTTTCTATATATACGCCACCAAGGAATACATGTCGCGGGTCCGCGGGGGCAGCAATTCGACAACCATCAGAATTTCTTCACATCCAAAGAGGGCGCCGGTCGCCCGCATGGATATCCTCATACCCCTGGACGATAAGGCGCTGGAGCATATGGCGCCGCGTCTTTCGGCGGAGACGGTCGTTTTCGGCGACGAAGAGGCCGTGAAGCCGCCGCGAGACGCATCATGGAGATTTGTCGATATTCCCTTTTCAAAAGCCGCCATCGAAATCGGAGGCCCCGTCTTTGCTAATATGATTGCCGCAGGCTTTCTGGCGGGACTCATGGGCGTTGCTAAAGCAATCAGCCAATCGCTCCTCGAAACTTTCTTTGCCGGGGCAGGCGCCGATATTATCGCCAAAGACGCGGCGGCGCTCGAACGAGGGTATGACGAGGCGGCGAAGGTTCTCGAAAGAAATATCATCGCCGTAGAGATTGACAGACATGAAAACCGTTCCGGCGACATTTTGATCAATGGCGCGGAGGCAGTGGCTCTGGGCGCCCTGGCTGGCGGATGCGACTTTATTGCCGCCTATCCGATGTCGCCCTCTACCGGAGTTCTCACGTTTCTCGCAGGGCAGAGCCTCGATTTCGAGATCGTAGTTGAGCAGGCGGAGGACGAAATTGCCGCCATCAACATGATGCTCGGCGCCTGGTATGCCGGCGCACGGGCCATGGTGACAACCTCGGGCGGCGGTTTCGCGCTTATGGAAGAAGCCCTGAGCCTCGCCGGCGTCAGCGAGACGCCCGCGGTGATTCACCTTGCCCAGCGGCCCGGACCGGCGACGGGACTGGCGACACGAACTGAACAGGCCGACCTTAACCTTGTTTTGTATGCCGGACAGGGCGAGTTTCCCAGAGTGATTTTTGCGCCGGGAACTCTGGAAGAAGCAGCAGCCCTCACCCGGCGGGCCTTCGATCTGGCCGACCGTTTCCAGGTTCAGGCGTTTGTCCTCACGGACCAGTATTTCATGGACACCTATTACACCCTGCGTTCCCTGGACGTAGGCGCGGATCCCCTTGCAAGGCATATAGAGGAAACGGATGAGAGCTACAGGCGCTATCGAATTACCGAAGAGGGCGTTTCTCCCCGGGGAGTTCCCGGTTTCGGCGACGGTCTCGTCGTCGCTGACAGTCATGAACATACGGAGGACGGTCATATTACCGAGAACTTGCAGGTGCGCCCCGAGATGGTCAACAAGAGGCTCCGAAAGTTGGATCTCCTCCGGCAAGAAGCCCTGCCGCCTCTCGTAACAGGCGACGAAGGAGCCGAAATTGCAGTGATTTGCTGGGGGTCGACGTATCCCATCGTTCAGGAGGCCCTTGCTGGCATGGCGAGGCCCGATGTATGTCTCGTCAGCTTCAGCCAGGTCTATCCTCTCAGCGGCGAGACGAAGGATCTTCTTGGCCGAGCCCGAAAAATCATTGCCGTGGAGGGAAACGCCACCGGTCAATTCTCTCGGCTGATTGCCCTGGAGATGGGTTTCAATGTTCACGGAAAGCTCCTTAAGTACGATGGGCTTTCCTTCACCGTGGAAGAAGTGATTGAGGGACTTTCACGAATTTTGAGCGAGGGGGTTTGACGATGGGACAGTTTGACGCCATAGGCAAGGAGATTTCCTGGTGCCCCGGATGCGGCAATTTCCCGATTCTCAACGCCCTGAAGAGCGCTCTGGAAGGCAGGGAATTGAAGCCCCGGGATGTGGTCTTGGTGTCGGGAATAGGCCAGGCGGCTAAGCTTCCGCACTATATGATTGCAAATGTCTTCAACGGGTTGCACGGAAGGTCGCTGCCGGTGGCCACGGGAATCAAGGCGGCGAACCCTGGACTGACGGTTATAGCCGTCAGCGGAGACGGCTGCATGTACGGCGAGGGAGGAAACCACTTCCTCCATGCAATACGAAGGAATCCCGATATCACCATGATCGTTAATAACAACATGGTCTACGGTCTTACGAAAGGACAGGCCTCGCCGACAAGCCCACTGGGACTGAAAACACCCATCCAGATAGAGGGAGTGACCGAAATCCCCTTCAACCCCGTGGCCATTGCCATTGCCGCGGGCGCCTCCTTCGTGGCGCGGTCATTCGCCGGCGATGCGGACCGAACCAGAAAACTGATCGACATGGCCATCGGCCACAAGGGTTTTGCCCTTGTCGATATTTTTCAACCCTGTGTTTCTTTCAACAAGGTAAACACCTATCAATGGTTTAAAGACAACACCTACGCTATCGAAGACTCTCATGATGCGGGCGACCCGATGGCCGCAATGGCGCTGGCTCTTCGGGAGGACCGCCTTCCCCTGGGGCTCTTCTACAGGCGGGAAGGACGGTCTTCGTTCGAGGAGACGCTTCCGGCTTTCCGTCGCGACAAGAGGCCGCTGTACGACCGGCCCATGGATTTGTCGAGACTGCGAAAACTGATTGACAAGAAACGCACTGCCCGGTGAGTGCGCTGAAAACCTGTACCGAAGGGCCACTTTTGAAGAGAGCATCTTCGCAATAATCGATGAAACAGGGATGATCTATGGAAAATTATTTCAAGAAAGCAGCGGTAACGATTTACGATGAGGCTAAGCGCGACAAGAGACTCCTGGAAGGAATATCGATTGTCGAACTCAAGGAAATAGCGCTTCGGCAGGACGGGGTCATTCAGACGCAGCTCGGGTCCGTTGCCGCCGACTCCGAACCCATGTCCAGGTCGGCGCCGCACACGAGGAACAGCATCGATCATCCCTTTGGAGAAGCCGAGGAGATGCTGGCGGCGCAGGCGATAGAGGCGCTGAGAAATCAGAGGATTCTCTGTCTGGATACCATAGTCGGCGACGGCAGCGACGGCGTAACGGCCCGGTTCATCATGCCCGAGGACTGCGGCCAGCTTGCCTACGGAATCAAGCTGCTTTTCGAAGACAGCCCGGCGCCGCGCGTTGTTGCCGATCCCACCTATACGATAATTTATTTCGTCGACGAGAGTTTTGAAAAGAACAAGTTCAAGAAGCTTGTTGAAAAGGACATCGCCGTTCGTCTCTGGATGGGCAGCCGACGGGGCGACCAGGTAAAGATCTGCCGGAATACTATCTATCTGGGCGAAGCGAAAAAAGGCGTCTTCCAGTTCGAAGGGTGGCGAGTCAAGGAGATAGACAAGGGAGGAATATTCCTTCACTTCGGAGCGCGGCGGGATCATCTGTGGATCTATGATCTTGAAACGGAGCGTCCTGAACTTCAGGAACGGGTAACGGGCGTTTCGGGTCTCACGGCCACGGGGAAGACGACAACCCTCTGCCGCACACTCGCACGTCTTCCTAAAGAACGATCTGAAATGATCGGAGACGACGGGGCAACGCTCGGTTTGGACGGGAGTTATTCAGCCTTTGAACAGGGGGGCATCTACATCAAGACGGAAGGTCTCGACGAGAGCCAGCCCGAGATTCTCAGAGCCGCTTTGGCAAGCGACGCCTTCCTGGAAAATGTCGCAATTACCCGTTATCCCTATATGCCCGATTTCAAGGATATCTCAAAGACGGGAAACGGCCGGGCGATTATCAGGAGAGCCAATTTAGGCATGGCCAGCAAAGGACTCAGGGCCGAGAAGCTCGACTACATAATCATTCTCACCCGAAACCCCCTGGCAAACGTCGTTTCCCGGCTCACTCCGGAACAGGCGACGATGCAGTTCATCTGCGGCGAGTCGATCGAAAGCACCGGCGGCAACCCTGAGGAAGCCGGCAAATTTAAAAGAGAGTTTTTCCTCGATCCCTTCATTGCGGGCGATCGTCTCCAGCACGCCATGCTGTTCTACGACATCGTAAAGAGGAACCGAATTAAATGTTATCTCGCCAACACCGGCGCCATCGGCGAAGACGATTTGAAAGTATCGCTCCGCCAGTCTCTTGCTTCATACAGCGACATTCTCAGGATGCAGCTCCGTTTCAGCTCCGATCCGGATCATCTGGGCTACCACCACCCCATCAAGAGCGATCGGTCAAACATGGATCTCATGAACGCCTACCCGCGGTTCAAAGACAAAAAGCTGCTCGAAAAGAAGGTTAAAGCTTTTCTGAAAGGCAGGCAGACCTACCTGGAGAACTTCGAGGGAATGTGGGGGGCCATTCCCGAGCATATCAGGGAATCAATACCCTGCCGGGAAGACCAGATCGACTTTGCCTATCTCGAACGCCGGTACCTTGATTACATGGAGTAAGGCCTGCGGCGGCATGCAGATGGGGCGGATCAGGTCGGTTCATTCACCGATGATCTTCACGAGGACTCTTTTCTTCCGGCGACCGTCGAACTCGCCGTAGAAAATCTGTTCCCAGGGGCCAAAATCGAGTCTGCCCGCCGTGACGGCCACAACAACCTCGCGGCCCATAATCTGCCGTTTCAGGTGAGCGTCGCCGTTGTCTTCTCCGGTGCTGTTATGAAGGTACCGGGAGACAGGTTCGTGAGGCGCCAGTTCTTCCAGCCATCGATCGTAGTCCTGATGAAGTCCCGATTCGTCGTCGTTAATGAAGACCGATGCAGTGATGTGCATAGCGTTAACCAGACAGAGCCCCTCGCGGATGCCGCTTTCGCTCAGGACCTTTTCGACTTGGGACGTTATGTTGACAAAGGCGCGGCGCGCGGGTACGGAAAACCAGAGTTCCTTGCGGCAGCTCTTCATAGAAAAACCTCCTGTAAGACGATTAATTGCGGCTCAGCGCATCTGTGGGGCACAAGATCCTTTGATAAGCTACCAGAGTTTCGCGTTGAAATAAAAAATATTCTTATCGCGTAAAGGCATAATCATATTCGCCGCCGGGGATAACGCGAACAATTCAAGGATGCTTGGTTTTGAAGGACTGTTCACGGCGACCGACGTTCCTTCGGCGGCGCCGAGGAGCAGCCTGAACAGTTTGCGTTGTCAACGGCTTCCATGAATCTCCGGCGATCTTGCTATTATATTGACAGAGCAGGTCGCTTTCCCTATATTCAGTGCGTTCCGGCGACCCCGGTGCGGTCAGGCAACTATACTAAAGGAGCGGTATTGCAGTATGACGCAAACGGAAGCTTCTTCTCCCAGCGATTTCATACGTGAAATCATCGAGAACGACCTCAAGACGAACAAGCATGGAGGAATCACGGCAACGAGGTTTCCTCCGGAACCGAACGGCTATCTCCATATCGGACACGCAAAGTCCGTTTGCCTGAATTTCGGCATCGCCATGCAGTACGGAGGGACCTGCAACCTGCGCCTCGATGATACGGACCCCAGCGGCGAATCGCTCGAATATGTGGATTCTATAATCAACGACGTCCATTGGCTGGGTTTTGACTGGGGAGGGCGCCTCTTTTACGCCTCCGATTATTTTGAGAAGCTCTATCAGTTTGCCGTTGAGCTAATCACGGCAGGCAAGGCCTATGTTTGCAGCCTCAGCGCCGACGAAATCCGGGAATACCGCGGGTCTTTCACAGAACCCGGCAAGGAGAGCCCGTACCGAAACCGCTCGGTTGACGAGAACCTCGATCTTTTCCAGAGAATGAGAGCCGGCGAGTTCGAAGACGGCGCCCATGTACTCAGAGCCAAGATCGACATGGCCTCTTCCAATGTCGTCATGCGCGATCCCATTCTCTACCGCATCAAGAAAGAACCTCATTACCGGACGGGGACGGATTGGCTCATCTATCCCATGTACGACTTTGCCCACTGTCTTTCCGACGCGATCGAGGGCATTACCCACTCGATTTGTACGCTTGAATTCGACAATAACCGCGCCTTGTATGATTGGATCATAGAGCAGCTCATCACCGGAAGACGGCCCCGGCAGATCGAATTCGCGCGGCTTAACGTAAGTTATACGCTTCTCAGCAAGAGAAAACTCATAGAATTGGTTGATAAAGGCTATGTAGCCGGCTGGGACGATCCCCGAATGCCCACAGTGGCGGGTATGAGGCGACGGGGATACAGGCCCGAGGCGATCAGAAAATTCTGTTCAATAATCGGCGTCGCAAAGAATGAGAATCTTGTAGATATTTCTCTCCTCGAACATTGCGTCCGCGAGGATTTGAATGAAGTCGCACCCAGGGCTATGGCGGTTCTGAGGCCGCTGCGCGTCGTTATCGACAACTATCCGGAGGGTCAGACAGAAGAGTTCGAAGTTCCCAATCATCCTCAAAATCAGGCTATGGGAACGCGCAAGGTTCCATTTTCACGGGTAATCTATATTGAACGCGACGACTTTCATGAAAATCCGCCGAAGAAGTACCGCCGTCTCGGTCCGGGGCGGGAGGTCCGTTTGAGGAATTCTTATGTGTTGAAGTATGAACGGGCGGTGAAGAATGAACACACCGGCGAGGTTCTCGAACTGCACTGCACCTATGATAAGGATACGCGACAGGGGCCGCCCCCCGACGGGCGGAAGGTCGAAGGGGTGATCCACTGGGTCTCGGCGGAGCATGCCGTGCCGGCGGAAATTCGATTGTACGACAGGCTGTTCAATGTGCCGGAACCGGCTGCCGAGAGCGATGACTTTCTCAAGAACCTGAACAATGGGTCGCTGGAAATTCTAACCCCCTGCTACCTGGAACCGAGCCTGAAGAACGCTGCGCCGGGAAGCGCCTGCCAGTTCGAGAGGCTTGGCTACTTTTGCGCCGATAACAAAGATTCACGACCGGGAAAGCCCGTATTCAACCGTGTCGTGACGCTTCGGGATTCCTGGCAAAAAATATCGGGTCAAGGGACTATTTAAAAATGGCTGATTGCCAAAGGACTTGAGGATAATCCCGGTGCGTCCGCTGCTCGGAAATCTATCTCGCCATCCTCTACCGCTATGTGCACGATGATCCGGTGCTGCTCAAATCCGTTCCCGGTCAATAGCCTATCGAGTTCTTCGAGGATTTCCTCCTGAGAAAAATAATGTGCAAACCCCTGGAATATCGCTATGGGGCGCATGCTTACGGAAAGAGGGATGTCCTTACAGATAATCGCCCTGCTTGCCTTCAGCTGTCTGAGGAAGAAGAAGAGAGACGGAAATAATATCGGGAGTCTGTAAGAAAAATGCTCACAGAGACAGAGGCGATGAAG
>JAFGGB010000089.1 GCA_016930775.1 Deltaproteobacteria bacterium | reverse complement strand
TCATTGGACCACGCAAAATTAGCAGATTTGTACAGGAATTAGTTCGTCCCCATGTTGTGCGTCCTGATTATGAGTCCGCCTATGCTGAGATGGCGAAGGACAAAAAACGGGAAAATGAAGCCTTGGAGTGGGCTGAAGTTACCTTTAAGGATATGGACCATGAAACGATGTGAAGTCTGGTGGGTAAATTTCGATCCTTCTATCGGCGGAGAGATCAAAAAGAAACGCCCCGCCGTAATCATAAGTAATGATGCATCAAATAAATTTCTTAATAGAGTCCAAGTTGTTCCTCTTACAAGCAAAACAAATCGTCTCTATCCCAGTGAGGCGCCGGTGGCTTTTGAAGGCAAAGAAAGCAAGGCAATGGCAGATCAATTGGCAACGGTAAGCAAATTAAGGCTTTTTAACCGTGCTGGTGTTCTTTCTGAAAAGGATATGCGCAAAGTTGAGGAAGCCGTTAAGATTCAACTTGGCATTCATTAGGAAAATGCCAAACAGTCAATCCAGCCGATCGCTTCGCTCCCGCTGATTTATTCGTTGGACTAATACAAAAACAAGAAAATATGATGCTCGGGTCGAAAGTTTGTCCTTTACGAGAGACCGGTTGCAATGACAAACGCTCAAGCGCAACAGCGTTTCATTTGTTGATCTTTTTTCCATAAAGGCGGCATTTATTCTTCTGGGATTCAAGAGAATGCGGCATGATTATAGTGGCATTTCCACGACGCTTATAAACATCTCTGCCGACACCAACCCAATCTGCAAGCCGCAGTAAAAAATCGCAAGTGAAAGCAATTTAAAATTAATTGCAATAGATGGAAATCAACCTATCAAGGAACGTCCCTGGCGCCTAAAGGCCACTGCGAGAGCCCCTTGCATGCCTGGCTCTTATTGATTCTCAGTTACGCGAGAATTTATTTCGAAAATATATGGGGATTGAAGTTTAATAAAACGGAAACGTATGCTAAGGAAGACCTGCCAGCTCCGACGACTGGTTTAACGGTCTGCCGGCGCCGTCCGATATTGACTCGATCTGAACGCCAAGACGGCGACAACAAGGAGGTTTTCTTTTGGGGCAACATATATTTGTTGGGATTCGGTTCCGGCCGGTCACCCTTGTGCTCATCCTGCTGCTTGGAATCCTCCTATTGGGAGCAGCCGGAACTTTGGCCCTGGTTAAACATGGACGCTTGGAAGTCCAGCGAAGTTATCTGCGCGCGGTAAAATCGGCTGTCGCAGGGCTGGCGGTGGAAGATGTGAGACGTCTTTCCGGAATCTCCGTCGATGCGGACTCCCCGGCATTTAAACGGATTAGGCGGCGGCTGGTAGAACTTCATACGGTAAATCCGGATTCCCGTTTCGTGTATCTGATGGGACTGCAAGGAAAGACAGTTGTTTTTCTGGCCGATGCGGAACCTCCCGATTCCCCTGATGCTTCGGTCCCCGGCGACGAATATCCGGAGGCCTCCGAGGAATTGAGGGCAGTGTTTGTTTCTGGAACCCCATTCATCGAAGGTCCTCTAACCGATCGCTGGGGGGAATGGGTCACCGGTTTCGCCCCCGTGCGTGACGAGGAGACGGGAACGGTTCTGGCTATATTGGGACTGGATTGGGATGCCCGCGAGTGGAGGCAGCGCATCAGCATCTACTGGTTGTTCGGCATCGCTCTTACCGCGTTCCCGCTGCTTCTGGCTGCGACTATTGCTTCCGCATATCTACGCACCGGCCGGGTCAATCGAATGCTTACCGAAGAAATGCGAGAACGGCGCCGCGTTCAGGATGAGTTGGAACGGCTGTCAAAGGAAGACGCCCTGACTCAACTGGCAAACCGGCGAACCTTTGATGCGTTGCTGGATCTAGAATGGCGGCGAGCACTACGCGCGCAACTGCCCCTGTCCCTCTTGATGGTCGATATCGACGGATTCAAAAGTTTCAACGATACGTATGGGCACCAGCAGGGGGACGAGGCATTGAGGCGCATTGCAATCGCCATCCGCCAGGCTGTCAAGCGCGCCGGCGACGAAACGGCGCGCTACGGCGGCGAGGAGTTCGTCGCTGTGCTTCCCAGTTCCGATGAGGATGGAGCGTGGTCTGTGGCCGAAGCGATCAGGGAAACGGTTGAAGCAGCCGGGATCGCCTTTCCAGACTCATTGACCGGCGGGCGCCTTACCGTAAGCGTCGGTGTGGCCACCACCGTTCCCTCGGTGGAAGAGAGCCCCTCCGTCTTGATTAAACGCGCCGATGAAGCCCTCTATCGCGCCAAGGCCGCCGGCCGCAACCGTGTCGAGCGCGCCGCATAGCGGTTTCCCAAGCCTGTTACAGCCCTTGGTGAAAAGAGGAGTTTTTCAACTGCTGCCCTATCGTTGACATACAACAAACGGCATCGTCTTTCTTGGAAGCCGTTTTCAGATGCCGAGTCGCAACGGAACTTTCTCTTCAACAGATGAAAAGCCAGGCCGTCGAACGCTTTTGAGATTGTTTAATTGACAGATGAAAACCGCCGAGGTAGAGTACTCCGAATTTTCACCATGAAAGAGGAGGGTTATGCGGGCCGGTTTTGTGCAATTCAATCCACGTTTCGGAGATGTCGAAGGCAATTTGCAAAGAATTGAGGAGCTGCTCAGGAACTGCAATCTGGATATTGTCGTTCTGCCGGAACTGTGCACCTCGGGATATCTTTTTACCTCCCACGGCGAGGTGGAGTCCCTGGCCGAGGAGATTCCTGACGGCATGAGCACGAAACGGCTCTGCAGGATTGCCCGCGAACGCCGGATGGTTATCGTCGCCGGTCTGGCAGAGAGGAAGGGCAATCTTTTTTTCAACTCTGCCGTTGTTGTCACTCCCGAGGGATATCGTGGAACTTACAGAAAAATTCATCTGTTTTACGAGGAAAAGCTGTGGTTTGCGCCGGGCGACGGGGAGTTTCAAATCTATGATGTGGGCTTCTGCAAGATCGGCGTCATGATCTGCTTCGACTGGATATTTCCGGAATCCGTGCGGATTCTTTCCCTCAAGGGCGCCGAACTTATCTGCCATCCCGCTAATCTTGTGCTGCCTTTCTGTCAGGACGCCATGGTGACCCGATGCCTGGAAAACCGGGTTTTTGCAATAACTGCGAACAGGACAGGCGTTGAAAAGCGAGGAGGAAAATCCCTGACCTTCACGGGGATGAGCCAGATTGCGGCGCCGGGCGCCGTGATCCTCCTTCGGTCGACTGAAGACCGGGAGGAGGTCGGAGTTGCGGAGATCGACGTAGACGGGGCTCGGAACAAGCAGGTCAACGATTTCAACAATCTTTTTAAAGACAGGCGTCCGTTCTTGTACCGGTTGCTTGGGGAATCTTAACGGAGCAATCGTTGCTGAGTAATGCTGAATAACGAAGTTGAAGCATATTCGGGATAACGAAAACAGAGGGGAAAATATTTATAAACAGGTTTCGCATCTCGCTGCCAGGAACCGCACGATCTAATAATTGCAACAACTGACGATGATCGCGGATGACCGGTACTACAGCCGCGGTCTTGAGATAGATTTTTTACCTTTGCTTCTGGAGTACCGGAGTTATGGCGAGACAGGTTGAAGGCGGGGTTAGTAGATCTAAATTATTAACGGAAGACGATGCCAATAATCGGGGAACAGCCGCGACCCTCTCTGGATCGGAAACGTCGACCGATATTGCAACCGAACCGGGAGAGCGAAAGCGCCAGCACCTGAATCTGCCGGATATAATCGATATTTCGCGGCTTCAGGTAATCCAGGACCGTTTTGCCGAGACGCACAAAGTCAGTTCAATTATCTTTGATCCCACAGGAAAACCTATAACCCGTTTCAGCAACTTTTCCGAATTCTGCAGCATCGTCAGGAACAACGATAAGGGAAAGCAAGGCTGCGAACTGTGGGTCAGTCTGGTGGTTGAGACCTGCGTGCCGAGAGAGGCCAAAGTCCATAGGTGCTGCAATGTGCCGGAAATAATCAAAGGCGCTGTTCCCATTTTTGTCGATGATCGACCCGTGGCGGCCTGGGCTATCGGTCAGGCCATTTCTCGGGAGATCGACGAAGGGTGTATCCGCCGTTTCGCCCGGACCATTGAAACCGACGAAGAAACCCTTCTTGCAGCTTCAAGGAAGCTCACGCGGATGGCGCTTTCCCGCTTCAATCGAATACTCCTGTTGCTTCAATCCGTGGCCGAGCATATATCGACGGATGCCGTCAGCAAGCTCTTTCAGGTCCGGCTCATGGAAGAACGGAATGAAGCGAACAGGGTTCTCGAAGAGGCGCGGCAGGATTTCGAGAAGGCTGTTCTGAAACGAACCCAGGAACTTCGGTACAGCAATGCTAAATTGAAACGTGAAGTTGAGGAACGGCGGAGAATGGAGACCCGGCTGGAACACCTCAACCGGCTTTTGCGGTCGATTCGTACGGTCAACAAATTAATCATAGGGGCGACAAATCCTCGCAACCTTATCGCCCGGATCTGCGAGAGCATCGTTGATGAGAAGAGTTATTCCGCCGCATGGATTGTCCTGAACGGCGAGCATTCAGCCGTTGCCGCTGCGGTCGACAGGGAGCTCGGCATGGGATATTCTCTCATCAAACGTCGCATTGAAAGGGGCTATCATCCTCCCTGCACTGCAATGGCCCTTTCCAGAGAAGGGTTCGTGACGATTCCTGACCGGTCCGTCTGCCGGGACTGTCAGTTTCTTCGATGGTGTCACTGCGATCGCATGATGACTATGCGTCTCCGGCATGGTGGGGTAACTCTTGGCGTTATGGCTGCAGTGCTTCCCGAAAGGGTGATGGACGATCGGGAGGAACGGTCCCTTTTCAGCGAGATAGCCGATGATGTTTCATTTGCCCTTCATGACATCGAACTGGAAGAAAAGAATCGCCGATCCGAGAGGGATCTTCATCTCAGTCAGGAGCGTTTCAAGGCCGTTGCCGTAGCCATCCAGGATCCGATCATCATGATGGACGAAGATGGAAGGGTTGTCTTCTGGAACAATGCAGCAACCCGGCTTTTCGGTTATGAAGTTGAAGAAGTTCTGGGCCGCGATCTGCACAGCCTTCTGGCGCCCCCTCGTTATTTCAAAAAATATACAAGCGGCATGCGCCGCTATCGCCGCCGCGGCGAGGGCAAGTTCCTCGTGAAAGCTACGGAACTTGAGGCCCTAAGGAAAGACGGCGTTTCGATTCCCGTTGAATTGTCTCTCTCGGTGCTTCGTCAGGACAACCGGTGGCAAGCCATTGGCATCGTTCGAGACATGAGGGAACGACGTCGTACGGAGCTGGAGCTTCGAGAGAGTGAACGGCGGTTCCGGGAGACGGTAAATCTTCTGCCTCAAATCGTTTTTGAGATCGACCTTGACGGAGACATAACCTTTGCCAACCGGATGGCTGAAGAGTCGTTCGGTTATCGGCAGGAGAATTTCGGCGACAATGTTAATGCATTACAGTTCATTGCGCCTGAAAATCGCGACCACATCGTCACGCGGATGAGTGAACTGATCCGCGGTCTTCGCACTTCCGGCGTGAGCGAATGCACCATTGTGCGGCGAGACGGAAGCAACTGCCCCTGTATCATATATGCCAGCTGCATCACTCGCGACGGCGTGATTTCGGGACTGAGGGGCATCATCGCCGATGTTTCCAAGATCAAGCAGGCTCAGGCCCAACTGGCCGAAAGTGAAAATAAGTTTCGCACGCTCACGGAATCGGCGCCCGTGGGGATCATGATCTATCAGGATGAATCATGGATCTATGCGAATCCGGCGGTTCAGGCGATCACCGGATATAGCGATGAAGAAATTCGCCTAAAAGGGCTCTGGAATCTTGTAGAGCGCACTAACGGCGACCGTCTCGGCACGTTCATCAGGTCGGAAAAACAAACAGAAAGTCCCTCAAGTGAAGAGGAGACGGTGATCGTCACGAAATCAGCCGATCGCCGCTGGGTGTCGATCAGGACTGAAGATGTGACGATTGGACAGAGTCCGGCATCGATAATGCTGATCGTCGATATAACGGAGAAAAAACGGTCTGAAGTTGAACTGAAAAGAAGCGAGGAAAAATTCAGGGGGATCGCAGAGCGCAGCTTTGATGGGATTTTCGCCCTGGACAGCGCGGGATTTTTGGCCTATGCGTCGCCGGCGATGGAGCGGATATTGCGGTGTTCCGCCGGTGAACTGACTGGCCGAAAACTCGATGATTTTATTTCATCGGAGGATCGCCGGAAGATGGAAGACGCTCTGCAAAAGGTCATGACAGGAAGATACATCGAAGGCCTGGAAGTCCGGATCGGCTGCCAGACGGGAGCTTTTTCCACTGTCGAAATTAACGCCTCGGCAGTCGTTTCCGACGGCGCCGTCATGGGCGTACAGGGAGTCGTTCGCGACATAACATACAGGAAGGAAGCGGAACGGGACAGGGAGGAACTGCAAAAAAGGCTCTATCAGTCACAGAAAATGGAGGCCGTTGGAACGCTTGCCGGCGGCATCGCTCATGATTTCAATAATCTGCTTATGGGCATACAGGGAAACGCTTCTCTGGCGCTCCTGGAGATGAATCGGGACAACCCTGTCTGTGAGCGTGTCAGAAACATCGAAGATCATGTAAACCGAGGAGCGAAACTTGCCCGCCAGCTGCTGGGATTTGCACGGGGCGGAAAATACGAAGTCAAGACAACGGATGTGAATGAACTTGTGAAAAAAAGTGTGGAGATGTTTGCAAGGACGAGCAAACAACTCGTCATATGCCAGAGTTACGATGAGAACCTCCTGGCCGCGGACGTGGATAAAGCCCAGATAGAGCAGGTTCTGCTGAATATCTTCATCAATGCCCGGCAAGCCATGCCTGCCGGCGGGACCCTTTCAATTGTCACAACGAATGTTGAACTTGATGAAAAACAGACTGCCATTTTCGATTCTAAGCCGGGCGATTTCGTTTCAATTGCGATCGGCGATACGGGCGTCGGCATGGACGAAATAACCAAGGAAAAAATCTTCGAACCTTTTTTCACGACGAAGACCATCGGCAGCGGAACTGGCCTGGGTCTTGCGTCGGCCTACGGAATCGTGAAGAACCATAACGGCATAATCAACGTGGAAAGTATGAAAGGCCTGGGTTCCACATTCACGATTTATCTGCCTGCTTCTCATAAGACGGTTAAAGGAGAGAAGGCGCTGAAGAGGCGCCTCATTCATGGAACGGAAACGATCCTTATAATCGATGACGAGGAGACGGTTCTCGATGTTGGCAGAGATCTCTTAACCATGCTGGGATACCGTGTTTTGAAAGCCTGCAGCGGTCCCGAGGCGATGCAAATCTGCCGTGAACGGGCAGGGGACATTCATGTGGTTATTCTCGATATGATCATGCCCCACATGAGCGGCGCCGAAGTCTTCTTGGAACTCCGCAAGATCGACCCTTCATTGAAAATTTTACTCTGCAGCGGCTATAGCATGAGTGATGACGTAATGAAAATTGTCGATAAGGAAGCCGTCCTTTTCCTGCAAAAGCCCTTCACCATCGACCAGTTGTCGGAGAAAGTCCGTCAAGTCCTCGATACGTCGGAACGGGGAAACGGTCTGTAATGCGCCGGGCATGAATCCTGAAAATCCGATGAGACGCCGCAGAATCTCCCGCCAGTTTTTGGAACTGCTTTCTTAAAGAAACTAGCTGATAATTTTATAAGCGACTGCGAGGAAGAGCAGTCGCCCGGCGGTCCGCGGCGCCGATCAGAGCAGGTCTTTATTGGGAGGATCTTTTCTGCGGCGCCGGATGTCCCGAGCAATTGTTGACAGGACCGGTCGGCTCCACTATAGTTCCGCCTGCCCTAGACTAACAGTCGGGGCGCCTTACAAACTAGCGGGGAGACGTGAAAATGATCGTGACCGGCAACCTCTATGCCTTCCTGTGGAACGATTTAAGAAGGAACAACTGCAACGCCTATCTTATCGATGGATCCAAAAGAATTCTTATCGATCCGGGATTTGGAGAGTTCATGGCGCGGCTGAAGACGGAACCGGGCGGGCTGTCTCTGCCCCTCGAGAGCATAGATGCGGCGCTGATCACCCATGGCCATCCCGATCATTTCGATGGAGTGAACGGTCTTCCGAAAACAACGGTTTTTGCCATCGCCGAGGATGATTATCAAATGGTCAGGAATGCCATGGGACCGTCAGCGCTGGCGCCTGAACCGGCCTTTTTTCTTGTTGAAGGCGATCTTGCCATAGGCGATACGGAACTTCGGATTATTTCAACGCCCGGCCATTCGCCCGCTTCGGTGAGCATCTATTGGCCCGCCAGGAAAGCTCTTTTTACCGGCGATGTGATATTTTGTCAGAGCATTGGACGGACGGACCTGTTCGGAGGAAACGGGAAGCTTCTCAAGGAGAGCATTAAGCGACTTGCCGCCCTCGATGTGGAATACCTTCTCCCCGGTCACGGAGAGATCATACGAGGCGCTGAAGCCGTCCGTCAGAACTTCTCGTTCATCGAGTCTTCCTGGTTTGATTATCTTCGCTGACCATGTTGCCGTTTCTGCGAAGGTTTTCCCTTGCCCCAGCAAGCCACTCCTTCCACCGTGGAAGAGCTTCGATGTTAGGTTTCAGAACTGCGCCTGAGAAGCCTTGTTCTGACAGGCTGCGGCGGGCATCCTCCATTAATGCCCTGCGGACGGCGGCGCTCTCATTGTCAACGAGCTTGAGCCGAGCGCGAAGCGTGATTCCTTCGGCAGGATCGATCTGGTCAAGGCCTTCGAGAAGTCGTGCATTGTCGCCCAGCAGGTCGATTCTGTTCAGCAATTCCTCTGTAAGATAGCGTCGGCGCAGCTCTCTGTCCCCGTCGTCTTCGCCGGCGCCTGGCGCCGCAAGTTCCTTTGCGACGGCCGATCCGTCAAGATAGCGCTGGGCCATGCCGGCGCAACGCTGCCGCAATTCTCTCCGTCGGAAACATTCCCGTTCCTCGTCGGTCGGTGTCAGTCGCCGTGTCTTTTCCATGATAATATCGATAGTGCTCTTGATCTCTGCCATGACATCTCCACAAAAAAGTATAGCATGTAACATCATTAATCGGGCGGTATGTCAAGGTCCGGCCGCCTCTGCGGTCCGGTAAGTCCATGAGTGAATGCCGCAAAGACGGGAATAAATAAATTGCATGAGAAGAATCGTCCTGATATTTAAAATAAGGTTGAGTCGCTTTCGGGAACTGAAGTTTTTTACCCATCGATTGCGGACGCGACGAAGGAATTAAAAGTTGGATGCGCCCGGCCAACGGGCGGCCTTGTAGGAGAGCCGCCGGCGGTTTCGGGGTCTCAGAACGACACTGTTGTCAGAAATGAGGCGCCGTCAATGATAAAAGTTGGAAAGAAAGCTCCCGATTTTACCGCACAGGCTTATTCCAAGGGTGAGTTCGTTTCAGTTCAACTGTCCGAGTACCTCGGGAAGTGGGTCCTCCTGTGTTTTTATCCCGGCGATTTCACCTTTGTCTGAGCGACGGAACTCTCGGCAGTTGCCGTGAAATACCCGGAATTCCAGAAGCTCGGCGTAGAGATTCTCTCTATGAGCATCGACAGTATTTTTGTTCACAAAATGTGGAACGATCATGAACTTTCAAAGATGGCTCCCGGCGGCATTCCCTTTATCATGATGTCCGATGCCGGAGGAAAGGTGGAGACAGCTTATAGTATTTATGACGAAGATGCCGGCGTTGAAACGCGGGGCCGTTTCATAATCGATCCTGATGGAGTTGTCCAGAGTTTCGAAGTTCTTACGCCGCCAGTAGGAAGAAATGTGGCCGAGGCCTTTCGCCAGGTGCAGGCGTTCCAGCATGTGAGAAATTCAAAGGGTACGGAAGCCGCGCCTTCGGGATGGAAACCGGGGAAACCGACACTGAAGCCGGGACCGGGTCTTGGGGGGAAGGTCTGGGAAGTCTGGAAAACAGACATGGCCTTTGATTGACGGATAAACAGTCGGTACATACAGGGACGTATGCAATGGGGCCGATAATAGAGACCCCACTTTCTTTGTAACCTCCATGTGGTGAAAAACGACTATAATGGTGGGCGGAAAGCTCCCATTACTGATTGGAGGATACAATCGATGAAAAGGAAGACAGTGATCGCAACGGTTGTTGCAGGGATAGTGCTTGCAGCGGCAACTCTTTCGGTTGCAATGGCTCATGAGAGGCTTCAATTTAGTGGAGAAGGATTCCGACACTTGCTTCAAGGCATTACCCTGACGGAAGATCAGAAGAATCAGGTTCGGGATATCATGAAAAAGTACAGGAATGAGGAGGCCGCACAGCAGGCCGATGCTAAAGGTCTGGAAGCCGCGCTTTCCGATGCGATTTTCGCCGGCAGTCTCGATGAGTCGGTTCTTCGGGAGGCTTATCGAAAAGTTGCCGAGGTCCGGGAAGATAAGGTTGTTCTGCGAGCCCGGATGATCCACGAATTGAAGAATATTCTCACGGTCGAACAAACCGAGGAAATCATGAAACGGATGAAAGAAAGATCGCGTCGGCTGCTTGATCGAAGGGCCGCTGTCGAGTCCCGAATGGAGAAATTTTTTCAATAGGAAGATTTCGTAATCAAGGCCTGTACGATTCATCGGGATTGCGACGAAGAAGGAAGACCCGATATTCATGAGAGAGTCAGCATTCCCGGCAGCAGGTGGATTCCTCTATGGCAGGAGACGATAAGGCCTCGGCGGCGGGGGATGAAGAAGTCATTGCGGAGGTTCTTAAAGGAAATGTCGACACCTTCGCAGTCCTCCTGGTGCGGTACAAGAGTCATGTGGGGGGCGTTGTGGCTGCACACGTTCCCCCTGATCAGGTCGAAGAGGTTTCTCAAACGACGTTCGTCAAAGCTTTTCAGTCCCTGAACTCTTTCGCCGGCAGAGGAAGTTTCAAGAGTTGGCTGACGTCCATTGCACTGAAGGCTTCGTATGATTTCTGGCGGCAACGCTATCGCAGACAAGAGATATCTCTTGCCGATCTTTCGGATCGGCAGGAGGAATGGTTGAATGCCGCAGTGTCAAATCGTTCGGAAAAGGCCTTTTACAGGCTTGCCTCCCGGAATGAAGCAACGGAGGTCCTGGAGTGGGCGCTGAGCAGGCTTTCGGCGGAAGACCGGATGGTAATTACGATGATCCATCTGGATGACCATTCCATAAAGGAGACAGCGAAGCTCCTCGGCTGGACAATAGCGAATGTCAAAATTCGGTCTTTCCGGGCGAGGAAGAAAATGAGGGAATTGATCGGCAGGCTGCTCGACAGATAAAGGTGAGGTTATGAAATACCTGAACCCCGCAGTTGAGAAAATTGAAAGGGCTTTTAGAATATCCCGGTCTTTGAAGAAAGAGACGTTTTCTCTTGATGACGCCTGGCAGGCCGGAGTCATGAGGGAAATAAGAAAAATCGGATCCGATTCCCGGGAGTTCGGTTTTGGAGCTTTCTTGGCTCGATATGCATGGCCTATGGCGCCCCTGACGATTGTCATTATCGCGATGATAGCGGTTTCCGTAATCGTGACATTCAATATCACCGATAATTACGATCTTGCGGAAACTTTTTTCGAAAATCCGATCCGCTTCGCGATGACGCAGATCCTTGATGTGTGAGGTGCTGAAACGATGAACAAGATAAAAGTAGCGACAGGCATCGCAATGGTTTTTATTCTCGGCATGCTTGCAGGCGTCCTGTCGTCGTCATTCTTGGTAAAGCAAAGATTTTTCCATTATTCCGAGTCGAAAGCGCCCCGTCATCTCATCCTGGACCGTCTGGACCGCGAGCTTTCGCTGACTGAAGATCAGAGAAGAAGAACGGAAAAAATCCTGGATCGTTCGGGGGAAAAAATCGAGGCTCTCAGCAGGGAATACAGGCCGATGATTGCCGTTGTCATAAAAGAGTCCCTGGACGAAATAGAGGGAGTTCTCAGAGATGACCAGAAGCCGCGATTCCACGAGATACGGGAAAAGATGCTTGCCCGGCATATGCGCCGCCGGCCTCCGCCGTAACAACGGACGTCCGGGAAAAAGTTGACGTTTCTGGGCTGATTTGATAATAAAATTAACCAATTTGCTAAGCAACGAAGAATCGCCACAAATTTCTACAGGAGGATCCAATGAAAATAGTCAGGTATTCCGATATACAAGCAACACCCTTTGAAGGCGGCGCCGCAAAGGGAGTGGCGGGGCGAGTTGTCATCGGTAAAAATGACGGCGCAATGAACTTCTGCATGAGAGTCTTTGAAATCCTTCCCGGAGGACATACGCCGAAACATTCCCATGACTGGGAACATGAAATATTCGTTCATTCGGGCGAAGGCGAGATTTTCTACCGGGATGCATGGAATTCCATCGAGGCCGGCTATGCCGTTTTCATGCCGCCAAAGGAAGAACATCAAATAAGGAATTCAGGCGCGGATACGTTGGTTTTTGTCTGTTGCATCCCCTCTGGGGCGCCTGAACTGTGAGAAACCGGCGGTTTCGGCGATAACTCCAACACATCGAGAAGGAACGCCGGGGGAAGACCGGGCAGGGTGCAAGAAACACGGCAGCGGCTCCCGGCGCGGCCGAATTGCTATCTAAGCCATGGATCGATGTCTGCGGCATTGCATGGCTGAGTTAAAGTTCCGAGAGCGGGTCAACGCCGTCCCGGAAGGAATGAAGTTGCAGGCCGTTGATGCACTGGCATCATTGTTCCGTTGAAAGGCGTTGCTATGGATCGAGTGCGGTGCGCGTGGTGCGGTCGAGACCCTCTCTACAGGGCCTACCACGATATGGAATGGGGCGTTCCCGTCCATGCCGACAGGAAACTCTTTGAAAAGATCGTTCTGGAAGGCGCCCAGGCAGGACTCAGCTGGATCACAATACTCAGGAAGCGTGAAGCATACCGTGAGGCTTTCGACGGGTTTGATCCGGAAAAGATTGCGCGGTATGATGCGGCAAAAATCGAAGGGCTGCTCAAGAATCCCGCTATTGTAAGAAACCGCCGCAAGATTGAATCGGCTGTTGAAAACGCACGAGGAACTCTCGCGATCATCGATGCTTATGGTTCTTTGGATTCCTTTATCTGGCGATACGTGGATTGCCGGCCGAAGCAAAACGCCTGGAAATCGGTCTCGGAGATTCCCGCCAGTTCCGCCGAGTCCGTCGCGTTGAGCAGGGATCTCAAAAAAATCGGTTTTTCCTTTGTCGGTCCGACAATCTGTTATGCTTTAATGCAGGCAGTTGGTTTGGTCAATGACCACACTACCGATTGCTACCGTTACAGCGAACTGTCTATGTCGTCACTGTAACATTTTAAACATCGGAAGGATCTTTACAACTTCCTTATTTTCCAAATCACTATTTTCTCCATGAAATAGTGGCAGAGCAGACCGGCCAGAAAGCCGACGGCCATGTTGAACGCCAGGGAAATCAGCACGGTGATTCCAAGCGGTGCGAGATCCTTGCCCGGCCGCAGATCTCTGACGAATTTTGTCAGTTCTACACCGACGAGAAACATCATGGCGCCGATCACGGCGCGTGGAAAGTGGGTCATGATCGATGCAATGGCGCCGGCCAGAAAAATCCCGAAGAAAATTTCGATTAATCCTTCGATGATGTTGGCGCCGCCGGTGCGGGCGCCGAAATAGTATTGCCCGGCCAGACCGCCGGCGCCGTGGCAGAGCGGCATGCCCCCGAAGAAAGGGATAATAATATTCATTATTCCCATATTCAACGAAAGCTGCCTGACTGTTACCGTCCGTTCGGGCCAGTAGTTCTTTATCAGCGCCGCCGTCGCTATTACGGCGTTTGTCGCCGTCAGGGGAATCTGTGCGAAACCGGCCAGAAGAAGAGTGTCCCAGACCTGCCGTAAGGGAAAAATCGTTAAGGAAGGCAGGGCGAATTCCGGAGGGGCGATCCCCTGAAAACGTTCCTGGATGAACATCATGCTCAGGCCCAGGAGCATAAGGACAAGGGCGGCCGGTGCGTAACGGTTGTCTTTAAGAACGAGTACGATGATAATTGAAAAAACGCCGACTGCCCAGCCGGCCGAAATCATTTTGAGCGCTTCGATGGCCAGGAGGAGCCCCAGGGAGACCTGAATGCCCCGAGTGACCGACCGCGGGGTGATCGCGGCGACCCTGTCCATAATTCCAGTGGCTGCAAAAAGAAGCCAGACAAGACCCATGGAAAAAGCCGAGGCATAAACCATGGAAGGCGTCCAATGCTGGGCGATGGCCATGACGGCCAAAACCTTCATTGGTTCTATGGGCATTGGAAGCCGGTAGACAAGGCCCGTGACGATATTTGCAAGGCCCATCATTACGAGAAGTCCAGCAGGATTCATGTCGCAGACGACAATATAACCGATGGCCAGCGGAAAAAGGGTGCCGAAATCCCCCATAGAGCCTGCCAGTTCACGCAGATTGAATTCAAAGGATTTGATCTTCATTGAAGGGTCCGAAAGCGTCCGGCAAGGGTGTTTGTTGTTTTTGCGGTTTAATGCATCGCGCAAGTTGTCCGACAAGCGCCGTTGCCCTGCGATGCTCTATGTATACTAAAGAAGCCGGTCGATCAACATCATTCGTTGCGGAGCTCGCTAAAGACAGGATCTGGCAGGAGTCTGTTGAAGCGCTGTGAAGCCGGTCAACGATCAGGTCGGAGAAGCTTAACAAAGAGAACCTTGTGATCCGACGGGCGATTGTAATCGGATGTATAGGAAATGCCGTCAACCTCGCAGTCTCCCTTTTCGAGAGAGAAGCCCATTTTCCGGTGAAAGGCTATCGATGTTCTGTTGACGGGCGAAGTGCAGCAACGGACGATTGTACGGTCGCGCTCCAGACAGGAGGCGAAAAATTTTTCATAGAGGCGCCGCATGACGCCCTGCCCCCTGTATGCGGGATGAACGCCGGCGAAGTGAATATATCCCTCGTTGGGTCTCGCCGGAGATAAAAATCCCACCAGAAAGGCGATCAGTTCCCCCTGGCGTTCGGCTATGAAAGATGTCTCTGTGAAATGGACGAGAAACAGGCGGGGGAGACCAACCCTGAGATCGCGGCCGTCCCACCAATCCGGCATGACGCCGATAATCTTGCCGTGATCGCTCTCGACGGCCGTTCGTATTGTAATAACAGTTTCCTTTCTTTGTGCAGTCATTGCCGTTCTCCCAACGCTCATTTACAGAAGTTCATCGAAAAAGTACACCAACAGGCGCAGCGCTGCAATGCCATTCTGCTTTCCTTCATCTATCAAACCTGATAAGAGCCTGTTGAAAACGTCTCGAAACGGTTGCAACGTTTAACCGGTTCCCGGAGATAATGATCGACGTGACGCTCAAAGGCTGGAATCTTAACAAAGGCTATCTCTTTATAGTGTGCGCCGCAGTCCTGTGGGCGTCATCGGGCACTGCAGGAAAACTTTTGTTTCAATCGGGCGTAACGCCCTGGGATGTTGTTCAGGCCCGTACGACTATCGCCGCCGTGGCGCTCGCACTCGTGTACCGTATCCGGTTTCCCGAGAGGTTCAGGGTGAGTCCCTCTCATCTGCCGGGATTTATCGTTCACGGCGGGTTGATCATGTCCATGGTTCAACTCTCCTATTTCTTTGCCATCAGTAAGATACAGGTGGCCGCAGCCATATTCTTGGAGTACCTTGCCCCGGTTTTCGTGGCGCTCTTTGCTGTAATATTCTGGAAGGAACGGATGACCGGCGGAAAGATCAGCGCCCTCATCCTCGCTCTTGGCGGATGCTATTTAGTTGTGGGCGCTTACAATCTTCAACTCTTCGCTCTGAATAAAGTCGGCGTTGCATGGGGCCTCTCTGCGGCTTTCTTCTTTGCCGCCACCTCCCTCCTTGGTGAGTACTGGATGCGCCGCTACCATCCCTGGACGGTTCTCTTCTATACTATGCTCTTCGCGGCGGTTTCCCTGAACCTCTTTGCATCGCCTCTCCATTTTCTGCGTTCCGGATTTTCAGCGGGGCAATGGGTTATGATTCTATATATCTCAGTTTTCGGAACGATCGTGCCCTTCGGTTTATTCTTTTCGGGCATCAGTCATGTCCGTGCGACTAGGGCCACGATCGTCGCGACCCTCGAACCCATTGCTGCAGGTGTTTTATCTTATTTGCTGGTCGGCGAATCTCTGGAATATCCGCAAATTCTTGGAGGTATTTTCGTTATTGCGGCGATAGCAATACTTCAACTCTGTCACGAACGGGATGAAGGGATTTCCCGGAACACGAATGCAGAGGAGCGTCAATGATGATCAATTTGAATGTGGGCAGACAGACCTTCGATTTCGACTGCGGACCGAAGGCTCTCCAGATCGTATTCGCTTATTACGGTGTGGAGATGCGGGAAGACGAGTTAATGACTGAGCTTAAAACCGATGAAAACGGCACGCCGGTGCAGAACATGATTGCCCTGGCGGAAGCCAAAGGCTTCATAGTCAAAGCAGGAAAGGGTTTTGAGCTGGAAGAGATCAAGCGTCAGGTCGATGAAGGATCCCCCGTGATTGTTCTTCTTCAGGCATGGTCGAATATGTATATGACCCTCGATGACTGGAAGAAGGATTATGACGACGGCCATTATTCCATAGTCATCGGCCATGCCAACGGACTGGTGGTTTTCGAAGATCCGGCATCCTTCCGGCGGACCTGGCTTACGGAGGAGGAGTTTCTGGCTCGCTGGCACGACAAGGATCCGAGAACAGGCGCGACATATGAACGATTCGCCATGGTTTTGCTGGGCAAGGCGCCGGTTCAGCCCGTTCCCGAGCATATGGATTGACGGCAGCCTGACCGAGCGCCGGCTATTCCGTCACAATCTTCGATATGTCGCCGATCCTGAAGAAGAGATTGGAGATTTCTTTTAGGAGAGAAAGGCGGTTCTCCCTGACCTTTCCATCCTTGTCCATGACAAGGACTGAATCGAAGAAAGCGTCTACCGGCTTCCGCAGTTGCGCCATCTCCGAAAGGGCCTCGACAAAGGCATCGCTGTCGATGAATTTCTCCGCCTTTCGGCTGACGGCACGGAAGGTCTCATAGAGATCCCCTTCGGCTGCATTTTCGAAAAGGGCCGAATCGATCGTCCCGCCCGGAAAATCCTTGAGTATATTGACAACCCGCTTGAAGGCAATCACGAGGGGATCGAAGTCGGGATGGTTCTTGAAGGCCTCCAGGGCTTTGACCCTTTGAATGGTTCGCACTATATCGCAGGCGTCCGTCGAGAGAGCGGCATCGACCGTATCGTAGGAATAGCCCTGTGAAATCATCTGATTCTTCAAGCGCCCCGTGAAAAAGTCAATGACATCGGCTTTTACGGCCTGTGCGGGCCTCCTGAGTTTTTTTGAGAGGGTCGACAGACTCTTGTCTATGAGGTTTTCAAGGTTTAAGGGATACTGCTTGTCCAGGATAATATTGATGATGCCAAGAGCCTGTCGTCTCAGGGCGTACGGATCGGCCGTTCCCGTCGGTATGAGACCCACGCCGAAACAGCCGCATATGGTGTCCAGTTTGTCGGCGATGCCAACGATAGCCCCCTCATGAGTGCGGGGCAGAGCGCCGCCCGCCGCCGTGGGGAGATAATGTTCGTAAATTCCTTCCGCCACCTGTTCCTTTTCCCCTTGAATGCGGGCGTATTCGCGGCCCATGATTCCCTGGAGTTCGGCAAATTCATAGACCATCTTCGTTTCAAGATCTGCCTTGGCGAGGGTTGCCGTGCGGTCAACCGTATCTTTGAGAGCCGGATCAACGAGATCGGCGATATGGACGGCCAGTTCCCGGAACTGCATCACTTTCTCATAGGATGTGCCCAGTAGACTGTGAAACGTGACATTTTTCAATTCGTCAACGTGGTTCTGAAGCGGAATATCCTTGTCTTCATCAAAGAAGAAGCGGGCGTCGGCGAGGCGCGCCCGGACAACCTTTTCGTTTCCGCGGGCGACTACCGAGGGATCTCGGGCGACTGTGTTGTTGACGGTAATGAAGTTGGGAAGAAGGGCGCCGTCGGCGCCGACAACGGGAAAATATTTCTGATGGTGAATCATCGTGGTGGTGAGAACGTCCTTTGGAAGTATGAGATACTCTCTGTCGAAGCTGCCGCAGACAACGGAGGGATACTCCACAAGGAAGCGAACTTCTTCAAGCAGAGCCTCGTTTTCGAGGGTCGCTCCACCCAGTGCGGCGGCGGCTTTTCGCGCTTCCTCGAGGATCATCGATCGCCGCTCCTCCGGGTCGGCTATGACATGGTTTTTCTTTGTGGCGGTCAGATAATCGTCAAAGGAGGCGACTTCAAACGCGCCGGGACTCATGAACCGATGGCCGAAGCTTTTGTTGCCGCTTTCGATGTTTTCAATCCTGAAAGGAATCACGTCGTTTCCGAAGAGGGCCAGAATCCAATGGATCGGCCGGGCGAAGCGGGTCGAGAAGTTCATCCAGCGCATGGATTTCCTGAAGGGGATTGCCGTGATGAAAACAGGGAGAAAGTCTCTGAAGAAATCGATTGTCGCCCGTCCATCGATTTTCTTTCGGGCGCCGATGTACTCTCCCTTGTCCGTCGTAATATAAACCGCTTCTGAGATGTCGATTCCCTGACCTCTGCAAAAACCCAACGCCGCCTTCGTGGGATTTCCCAGATTGTCGAATGCCACTGCTTTGGCCGGGCCGAGCTTTTCCACCGCCTGGTCTTGCTGGCGCTCAGCCACGGCCCGTATGGCGATGACAAGTCTGCGGGGAGTTCCCAGCGTTACGATTTCGCCATGCTCGATGCGGTTTTCCCTGAGGGCCTTTGCCATCATATCCTTCATGTCGGTCAAGGCTTTCGGCATGAAAGCCGCGGGCACCTCTTCCGTGCCGATTTCCAGCAAGAGTTCTTTAGTCATGAGCGCCCTTCTCTCTCCGTGGTCGGTCTACTCTTTATTTGCCCCATCTGTTCTGGAGGGGGTGTCCCATCTCCTCGCGCTGTTTCAGGTATCCTTCGGCTGAGAGTCGCGCGAGTTCCCGGACTCGGCCGATGTAACTGGTTCGCTCGGTGACGCTTATGGCGCCGCGGGCGTCGAGGATATTGAAGACATGCGAACATTTCAGACAATAATCATACGTCGGCAGCACCAGTTTCCGCAAAGCCATGCGTTTCGATTCCCCTTCGTACATATCGAAGAGCTGGCGGAGCATCGAAGTGTCGGCTTCCTCGAAGTTGTAAATGGAGAATTCTACCTCGCCTTTGTGGTGAACGTCGCCGTACTTGATTCCGTGGGCCCACTCCAGATTATAGACATTGTCGATGTTCTGGAGGTACATGGCAATTCTCTCGATGCCGTAGGTGATTTCTACAGAAATCGGCGCCAGGTCGAAGCCGCCGACTTGCTGGAAGTAGGTAAATTGCGTGATTTCCATGCCATCGAGCCAGACTTCCCAGCCGAGACCCCAGGCGCCCAGAGTCGGAGATTCCCAGTCGTCCTCTACGAAACGGATGTCGTGTTCGAGAGGATCTATGCCGAAGCTCTTCAGTGAATCGAGGTAGAGTTCCTGAATGTTCAAGGGGGAAGGTTTCATTATGACTTGATATTGATAGTAATGCTGGAGGCGATTGGGATTCTCGCCGTATCGTCCGTCCGTCGGCCGGCGCGATGGTTCAACGTATGCCACGTTCCATGGTTCCGGCCCGAGAGTCCTGAGGAAGGTTGCCGGATTGAAGGTGCCTGCGCCGACCTCAAGATCATAGGGTTGCTGGATTATACATCCCTGTGCCGCCCAGTAAGATTCCAGGGCAAAAATGAGTTCCTGAAAGGTCACGTCTTCCTCCTTCGCAATTGCCTGAAGAGTCCGAAATATCCAGGGATTCGTAGCACCTGGAGGGTGAGCTGTCAAGACAAAAGGCAGGAAGTCGATATGAAAGGGAGTCAGGAATGACGGACAAAAAAGTTAACTTCGCTTATTACCTTCAGGGACTTCAACTCCCGGCCGAGGATGTGCCGTATGAATTGTTCCATCATGAGACGGCTTTCAGTCAATGCCTGCCGGGAGGGAATTATGCGGCGTATTTTGTCGAGATCCATGTTGTTCGCGAGAGTCAGCATCCGGGCCGTGCCGGCC
Organism: Deltaproteobacteria bacterium; assembly: GCA_016930775.1. Lineage (GTDB taxonomy): Bacteria > Desulfobacterota > Syntrophia > Syntrophales > UBA2210 > JAFGGB01. The sequence continues at coordinate 2,707 of JAFGGB010000089.1, read as the reverse complement.
GACAGGGGAAGCGTATTCAGTCCTTGGCGGCAACAGACGTCGCAGAGGATGCCGCCCCTGTCGGCGCTGAAACGCAGTTCATTCATTTCATCGATGGATCGGCGGCAGGAAAGGCACCGTCCCAGTTCCGGTTCGTAACCTGCAAGTTTAAGAAGGCGCATTTCGAAAAACCGCATCAGTTCTTCCGTGGACGCGCCATACTGGAGAAGGCAGAGGAAATCCTTAAGAAGCGAGAAAATGGCAGCGCTCTGCTTGCCCTCCACCGTGAACAGATCTGTGAGTTCTATGAAATAGGAGGCCGTGAGAGTCTTGCTCAAGTCTTCTCGGAGCGTGGGAAAATGGTTGATGACATCGCATGAAACGACGAAGTCGAGACTTGTTTGACGCCTCTCATTGAAAAAAAGCTTGACGAGTGAAAAGGGTTCGAGGGCGTTTCCGAAACGTTTTTGGCTTTTCCGGGCGGCTTTGGCTATTCCCTTTACCTTGCCGTACCGCTCGGTAAAGAAGGTGACGATCCGGTCGGCATCGCCATAATCAATCCGGCGCAGGACTATCGCCGGTGTTTCCAGAGTGAGCCGGGGATTCATGCCAGCATTTTCAGGAAGATAGTCGCCAGGCCTAGGAATGAAAGAAAGCCGAAGGCGTCTGTGAAGGCTGTAATGAAGATGTTCGATCCAAGGGCGGGATCGAGTTTCAGTATCTTCAGCGCCAGAGGGACCAGTGTGCCCATGAGAGTTCCGACAAAGACATTTATGATCATGGCGAGTCCAAGGACAATTCCGAGGAGCGAACTGCCCTTCAGTAAATAAGCGATGAATCCGACGACGACGCCCACGGCAGCTCCGTTTGCAATGCCGACGAGGATTTGGCGCAGAAGAGCGCGTCGCGCGTTGTGCATGGTAATCTCGCCAAGGGCGAGTCCCCGGACGATGAGGGCGAGGGTCTGGCCGCCGGCGTTGCCGCCGAGACCTGCCACAACGGGCATAAAAAGCGCTAGAGTGACCATGGTTTTTAGAGTGTCCTCGAAAAATCCGATCACGAAGACGGATACAAAGGCTGTGAGAAGGTTGATGTAGAGCCACGGGAGACGCTTCTTGATCGATTCCCAGGGGCTGTTGAACACATGGTCGTCCTCGTCGAGACCGGCAATGCGATAGAGGTCCTCCGATGATTCCTCTTCGAAAACATCCACAATGTCGTCAACGGTGATCCGTCCGATAAGATGTCCCTCGCGATCAACTACCGGCACCGACACAAGATCGTACTTTCTGAATATCCGCGCAACCTCCTCCTGGTCCATTTCCGGATTTACGCTGGGGAGCGACGTGTCGATTGCGCCCATGATCGGATCATGGCGTTTCGATGTAATGAGATTTTGCAAAGGAACGGCGCCCAGGAGTCGGTTCTTTTCATCGACGACGTAAACATTATACGTGCGATCGATTTCTTGCGAGGCTTCGACGACGGCGTGCAGGGCATCGTTGATTGTTGCCTTTTGGGGAACGGCGATAAGTTCCGACTGCATGATGCCGCCGGCCGTATCCTCATCGTATTCAAGGAGTTCCCTGATGTCTTCTGAGTCGTCCGGATGGATATCTTCAAGAACCGCCTTGGCTTGATCTTTCGGAAGGTCGGCGACGAAGTCGGCGGCATCGTCCGTGTCCATTTCCTCGACCATATCGGCAAGGCGCTCGTCGGAGATGTCGCTGAGGATCTGTTCGCGCGAATGGTCGCTCAGTTCGAGAATGACGTCCGAGGCCATTTCCACGTCAAGGAGAGCGAAGAGCCGTCGCTTTTCCTGCTCTTCAAGATTGTCGATGAGGCCGGCCACATCGGCGTGATGAAGCTTCGAAAAAAGATCGATGATGTCGAACTCGCGGTTTTGTTCGATCAGTTCCTTTAACATGGCGAGGCTCTGTTCTTTCTGGGGTTGGTGGAACTGCATAGTGTCACCGCTGTTTCGTTGTCGGGTCGTCCGGCGGTTTATCGGTGCAGCGATGCTTCGGTCCGCCGCAGTGCATGACAGGGCGAGGCGAGACCCCGCATCGATGAGTCTCGCCTCTTGAGTGGAGCTAATCTAGCGCTTTTTCAGAGAAGAGTCAAAGGGTAGATGCCCTCAGGCATCGGAATACTTAACAATGCCGCCGACGATGGTCATGACAGCTTTTCCGTGCATCGGCCGTCCCTGGAAGGGGCTGTTCCTGCTTTTTGAGCGGAAAGTTTCCACGTCGGCGATCCAGCTTCGGTTGCTGTCGATGATCGTTATATCGGCATCGGCGCCCGAAGAGAGAGTTCCTTTTGGCAATTTCAGGATGCGGGCGGGGTTAACCGTCATTTTCTCGATGAGCGAGGCAAGGGAAAGAACGCCTTCAGCCACCAATTCGAGGGAGAGGGCGAGAGATGTTTCCAGGCCGATGATTCCGTTGGCTGCATAATCGAACTCGAGGTCCTTCTCAATGCTCGAGTGAGGTGCGTGATCGCTGGCGATGGCGTCGATTGTGCCATCCCCGAGACCTTCCTTGAGAGCCCTCACGTCTTCCGCGCTCCTTAGCGGCGGGTGCATTTTGCAGTTCGTGGAAAAATTTCTGAGAGCCTCTTCGGTCAATGTAAAATAATGAGGCGCCGTCTCGGCCGTTACCATGACACCCCGGGCCTTGGCTTCACGGATTAGTCGCACCGATCCTGCCGCACTCACGTGGGCGATATG
>JAFGGB010000088.1 GCA_016930775.1 Deltaproteobacteria bacterium | reverse complement strand
TCGCGGCGTCGGTGAGGAGGAGCCCCCTGCAATCCGTGGCGAATCCCGCCCTTCTCGGTATGCCGGCGAGCCGGGCTATGAATGCCGCCTCGAAGGCGTTCTGGAGGAGGAACGTCAGGCCGTATCGTTCCCTGCGAAGCTTTAAGGCCAGTCTCATAATTCCCAGGAGTCCCCCATGAATCCCCGGCCTTTCATACACGACCACTTCATCGACGCTGGGTGAACGCCGGTACACCGCCGCTACCCAGGGTTTGGCCAAGACGACGATCCGGGCTTTCGGAAAATTGCGCCGAATTGAAGCGACGGCAGGCAGCCCCATAATGACGTCGCCTATCCAGTTGGCGCCCCTGACGAGTATTTTCCCTGTCGTGTTGTAAGGCAGCGGTCCTGCCGATTTAATAAGGGGTGCCAACCTGACATTGTTTGGTTTTCCACCGCTGGTGAAGCCAGAACCATTGCTCGGGGTGGTCGTGGACGACTTTTTCGATGATGGCCGTGAAGGCTTTGGTGTTTTCATAGAGATCGAATTCATTGTTTCCGGTCCTGATAAGAGGAACTTCTTTTCCGAAAATAATCTTATAGGTTCCATCGGTTTTTCGAATACTGAAGCCGGGAATTACCGGCGCCCCGCTCGTCAGGGCTATCGTGGCCAGGCGAGTGGTCGTACAGGCAGGCCGGCCGAAAAAGGGAACGAAGACGCCCCCCGTTTTCCAGCTGACGTTCTGATCGAGAAGCACGCCGACGTTTTCATTATTTCTCAAGATTTCATAGATCTTCGCCGCCGCGCCTCCCTTGGCGATGAGGCTGTTGCCCGTATAGCTTCTCGAATAGGCGACGATTCCATCGAGGATTTTATTATCCAGCGGTCGATAGACAATATGGACCGGGTCAATGATAAAACCGAAACAGGCCGCCATGATTTCCCAGTTTCCCAGATGCGCCGTGTAAAAAAGGACCCCTTTATTTTTCGCTTTGGCTGCCTGATAATTTTCCAGACCTTCGATTTCCACCCACCGTTCGATGGAACTGCTGTCCATGGAAAAAATTTCGAAGAATTCTGCGGCCAGTATGCCGATATTGCGGTAAGCGCCCCTGGCGATACGGCCGATCTCGCCAGATCCCTTTTCGGGGAAGGCCCACCGCAGATTGTGCAGGACGATAAGCCGGTGACGTTCCGACAGTCGGTAGAACAGCAGTGCTGCGCCGCAAAAGATCAAACGCCGCAAGAAGAGCGGAATAATCCGAAAGAGGCCCAGAATGGTTCTGATTTGCCGATTCTGCTTCATTGTTCCGTAAATGTCCTTAGTTTTTCCAGGAACAGATCCTGTCCCTTCCGAAGGATCATGTCCATTCTCAAGAGATAAAAACCCCGGAGACAATCGGTGTAGGCTTTCAGTTTTGTTCCGTCCTTTTCGGTGGCAACGATTATGTCGGCATCGATCTTTCGAGCAGCGGCGCCGATCGTCTCAACGTCTTCCTTGGTATAGCGGTGATGATCAGGATATAGAAGGAAGTCTACTGTTTCAGGGCGGAGATTTTCAATCATTTTTTTAAAGTGACGGGGGGCGCCCACGCCGGCCACTGCGACGATTCGTTTGCCCGCCGCGTATGTGAGCGGATAGTGCAAACCCGAGGGGTATTCAAGAAAATCGATGGGAAGACGATCTGCGTCGACGACGGCCAGTCCGGGAAAATGGGTCGTCAAAAAATTGCGGAACGTACTGTTTCCCGGCGAGTCTGCCGTGCCTGTGAGAACAACCATCTGGGCGCGTTTTAGAGATTCCGGCGGTTCGCGGAGCATGCCCCGGGGTAGAAGATAACCATTGCCCAAGGGCCTTTCCCGGTCCATGAGGACAATGTCAAGGTCCCTGGCCAGACTTCGATGTTGAAACCCGTCGTCCAGGATGAGGACTTCCGCTCCGAACATTTCCAGGGCGTACCTGCCCGTTACGCTCCTTCGGCGTCCAACGAGAACCGGCACTCCCGGAAGGGAGGCCGCCAGGAGGACGGCCTCGTCGCCGGCCGAATCCGTGTCGACCATGAGAGTCGAACCATCGGAAACGACGGTTACGTCCTTCCGGGTTCTGCTTCTGTAACCTCTCGTGAGGACGGCCGTTCGCCGTCCCCGGTTCTGGAGCACCCGGGCGATCATTATCGCCAGAGGGGTCTTCCCCGTTCCACCGGCGGAGAGGTTCCCCACGCTGACGACCGTTGCCGGAAGCCGGTTGGATGATAGCATATTTCTGTCGTAGAGGCGGTTCCTCAGTGCCGTAACCTGCCCGTAAAGAAATGAAAGAACGGTCAGCGGCAGGGACTGCAGGGCGCCCGCGGGATTTCCCTCTATAATCCGCTCGGCGGCGGCACGGGCTATTCTCATCGGGCCTCCTCTGCCGTATCGCCGTTAGTTTCTCGGGGTTTTCCTCTGTCCAATTGGATGGTGCAGAGTCGTGCGTACTCTCCGTTGAGCTGTATCAATTCCTCGTGGGTCCCTTCTTCGACGATGCCGCCGTCCGACAGAACGATAATCCTGTCGGCGTTTCGAACCGTGGACAGACGATGTGCGATGACGAGAGTCGTTCTTCCCTTCATAAGGTTTTCCAGAGCCCCCTGCACCTCTTTTTCCGATTCCGAATCGAGGGATGATGTGGCTTCGTCGAGAATCAGAATCGGTGCGTTTTTGAGGAGCGCCCGCGCGATAGTGATTCTCTGGCGTTCACCTCCCGAGAGGCGCGTTCCCTGTTCTCCGATGATTGTTTCGTATCCCCGCGGAAGGCCCATTATAAAATTGTGAGCGTTGGCGGCCCGGGCCGCACTGACAATATCTTCCTCGTCTTTACCGATATCTCCATAGGCAATGTTGTTTCTGATCGTATCGTTGAAGAGAATTGTCTGTTGCGTCACCATGGCTATCTGACCGCGAAGAGATCTCAGGGTAACGTCGCGGATATCGTGGCCGTCTATTCGGATGGAGCCTTTCCGGACATCGTAGAAGCGGGGGATGAGATTTACAAGAGAAGTTTTTCCTGCGCCGCTCATTCCGACGAAGGCAACGACCTCGCCCGCCTTGATTGTGACATTGATGCCTCTGAGCACCGGTTCCTCGTCGTAGGCGAAGGTGACTCCGTCGATGTCTATGCAATGATTGATTGGAGGAAGTTCCGTGGCGTCATCTCTATCCCGGACATCGGGGGGACTGTCCATTATTTCAAAGACGCGTTCCGCTCCGGCAAGGCCTTGCTGGATAGTGATGTTGACATTGGTGAGCCGCTTTACCGGTTCATAGAGCATGATAAGCGCCGTGAGAAAAGAAAAAAATGTTCCCGCGGTCGATGCGCCCTGGATGACCTGATAGCCGCCGTAAAAAATGATGGCGGCTATTCCCACCCCGCCGAGGAATTCCATGAAGGGACTCGATATGGCCCGAATAGATGTTGATTTCATGAAAAGCCGGAAGAGATGTTCGTTTTCTACGGCGAAGCGTCTGCCTTCATAATTCTCCATTCCGAAGGCTTTGACGATTCTGGTTCCGGAGATGGTTTCCTGAAGCAGGCTGGTGAGGCTGCCCATGGTGATTTGGGTGTTTTTGGCAACAGTTCTCATTCTCTCGCCGAACTTGGCAATCGGATAGATCGACAGCGGAAAGATGACCATGGAAACCAATGCAAGCTTCCAGTCTCTGTAGAAAATAACAAAGACGAGTCCCATGAGGGTAAAGCTATCCTTCAGGAGGCTTGTCACCGCTTCGGAGACGGCCCCCTGTATCAAATTCACATCGTTTGTGATACGGGACATGAGAATTCCCGTGGAATTCCCCGAGAAGAAAGTAAGCGATTGGCGCTGAATGTGGTTGTAGAGGTCGTTTCTCATATCTGTGATGATCCTCTGTCCGATAAAATACATGAGGACCGTCTGGCCGTAGGTGCAGATTCCCTTGATGATGTAAATCAGAACGATTGCCAGGGGGATGAACTTGAGCATGTGGACTTTTTTGCTGAAGAAAATCTCGTCCAGCGCCGGCTTCACCAGGAAGGCAAGCGCCGAAGTGGTTAGACCCACAAAAAGCATGCAGATCAAGGCGAAAATAAATTTCGTCACGTGCGGTTTGGCTAGAGAGAGAAGCCGCTTGTAAAGGTTCATTGATTTCTTCATTTGCCTCCGCCGTTGATCATTTCGTGGGCAAGAGCGGCTGCTCTCCGGGCAGCGCCAGGTTTTCCCAGGGACGATGCTACGATTTGAAAGGAGGCTCTCATCGTTGCACTGACGTCGTCGTCCGTTACGATCCGGAAGAGATTCTCGGCAATTTCCGATGCGTTAGCGTGACTCTGAATCAATTCGGGCGCCACCGTTTTCCCCGCTATAATGTTAACCAGGCCGATATGTTTAATCCTGACGAAAAGCCTTCCCAAAACATATGAGAGGGGAGAAACCTTGTAAATAATAACCATGGGAGTGCCCACGAGAGCCGTTTCCAGTGTTGCCGTTCCCGAGGCGACGATGGCGGCATCGGAGGCGCCAACGACGTCGTAGGTGTTGTTTTGCACTACGGTGACTGCGATTCCGTGACGGCCGACTATTCTTTGCACGAAAGCACCGTCAAGACTGTCCGCCAGGGGCAGCAGCGCCTGGAATGGGGGAAGGCGGTTACGAAGCAACTTCAGGGCCTCCAACGCGGGCGGCAGCAGCTTATTGACCTCGGCAATTCTGCTGCCGGGCAAGATGGCTATGGTCAGTTTTTCTGTATCGAGTCCGAAAGCCTGCCGGGCCTCGATTTTCGTAAAGGTCCTCCGCACGGAATCGAGGAGGGGGTGGCCGACGAATCTCACATCCAGATTCGTTTCCCCGTAAATTTCCTTTTCAAAGGGCAGAATAACCGCCATGCGGTCGACCGTGCGGGCGATTGAACGGACCCTTCTCCGCCGCCAGGCCCAGACCTGGGGACTTATGTAGTAAAAAACGCTGAGGCCCAGTCCCTTGGCGTAACGTGCCAGCGAAAGGTTGAAATCGGGATAATCGATGAGGATCAGCAGGGCCGGTTTTCTGCTCGCCATGATCTCCTGAAGGCGCTTTCTTACGCTTAGAAGATATCCGATCTTGGCGAAGGCCTCCGTAATGCCCACCACTGCCATTTCGGACGAGTGAGCTACCAGTTGAACCCCCGCTTTTCTGAGGCGCTCTCCCCCGATGCCGATGAAAGTCAAGCGGGGATCAATGACCCGAAGGGCCGATACGAGCGAGGCGCCGTGGAGATCTCCTGATGCTTCGCCGGCGACGATCAGTATGAGGCGTTCCTGCTCCTCGGCGGGGTCTGCTGTCATGGCGCTCCATTTATTGCGGTCGCTATTCTACGGATTTCCTCTTCGGTCAGCTCGGGAAACATGGGGAGCGAGAGCACCTCCTTCGAGAATGCCTCGCTGACAGGGAAATCACTGACATCCTGTTCGAGATCCTTAAAGACTTGCTGCCGGTGGAGCGGCACGGGATAGTATACGGCGGAGGCTATGCCCTGAGCCTTCAGTGCTGAGGCCAGGTTGTCGCGATGGGGCGTCAGAAGAGTAAACTGGTGGTAGACGTGTTTCGTTCCGGGCGCTTCCCGGGGGAGCCTCACATCGGAGCGGCTGATGAAATGCCGATAACAGTCGGCGTTTCGACGGCGATTTTCGTTCATTTCGTCAATCTTCCGCAGTTTGATGCGAAGAATCGCTGCCTGGATTTCGTCGAGGCGGCTGTTATAGCCGATAAGTTCATGATAATAACGAACCCTGGAACCGTGGTTTCTCAGGACCCTGACCCGATCCGCCAGGGCGGCGTCTGCGGCGATCACCATTCCGCCGTCGCCATAGCAGGCAAGATTTTTGCTCGGGAAAAAACTGAAGGCGCCGCAATCGCCGAACGTGGCGACCTTGCGCCCCCGGAACTCCGCGCCGAAGGCTTGGGCGCAGTCTTCGATGACCCTGAGCCCGTGGCGGCGGGCGATGGTCATGATAGATTCCATATCGGCCGGCTGGCCGAACAGATGAACCGGAATGATGGCCTTGGTCTTTTTATTAATTCTCTCTTCTATTTTCGCCGGATCAATATTGAAAGTCTCCGGCGATATGTCAACGAAAACAGGGGTTGCGCCTAGCTGGGTTATCACTTCGGCAGTGGCGATGAATGTAAAGGGCGTTGTAATGACCTCGTCTCCCGCTGTAATGTCGCAGGCTCGAAGCGCCAGAAGGAGGGCGTCGGTGCCGTTGGCTACGCCCACGGCGAAACCTCCTCCATGGTATGTCCCCACCTCTTCCTCGAGCAATCTTACATTCGACCCCAGAATGAACTGCGTTTCTTCCAGAGTTTCGGCTATAGCCGCGTCGATATCGGTTTTCATAATATGGTACTGCCGTTTGAGATCGACCATCGGTATCATCGGATTCTCTCCATAGTGACTTTGATTTTATCCACTATCTGAAGGGCGAGATCGAGGGAAGCCCGCCCGTCTTCCCCGCTGACGGCCGGCCGTTCCCTCGTCCGAACGGCGCCGACGAAGGATCTGATCTCCGCTTCCAGGGGATCGTAGTTTTCCACGACCACTGGCGTATGTTCGATCTGCGGCTTGCCGTCGCTATCGATCCTTCGATGGAGGGAGAGCAGTTCCCGTTTCCCGTAGTCTACCGAATGGTATCCTTCGGTTCCGAAAAAACGGATCTTCTGTAGTTTGTTGGCCGTTACTCTGCTGGCGGTAATATTTGCCACGCAGCCGTTTTCAAAGGTGATCCGGGCGTTCCCGATATCCACCTTGTCCGAGAGAATTGCTGCGCCTGCTGCATCGACGGAGACCGTTGGCGAGCCGACGAAGTGGAGGACAATATCGAGATCGTGGATCATGAGATCGAGAATAACGTCTATATCGGTGCCGCGGTTAAAGAAGGGATGGAGCCGATGAGATTCGATGAAAAGAGGTTGTTTGATAACCCCGGACAAGGCCGCTATGGCGGGATTGAAACGCTCGACGAAACCGATCTGGAGAAGGGCGTGTTGTTTGCGGGCCGCGGCAATGAGGTCGTCGGCTTCCTCCAGGGTGCTCGTCATGGGCTTTTCCAGGAGAACGTCGACGCCGGCGGACAGGAAATCTTTGGCTATGCCGTAATGAAAGAGCGTGGGGACGGAGATGCTCACCGCGTCCACTGACGAGACGAGATCCCTGTGATCCCTTACGGCCCGGCAACCGTAAAGTTCTGCAGCCTTCATGGCCCGATCTTCATCGATATCGCACACGCCGGAGATGATGCAGTCCTCTATCTTGCCGTATTTCTGAAGATGATAGTTGCCCAGATGGCCGATGCCGACCACGCCTATGCGAATCTTTTTCATTCCGTTTCGTTATTCTCTCCCTTGTTTCCCCTCTCCCTGCAGAATCCTCGTTTCGAGGCTTCCAGGAAGGAAAGGAATGTCCGCACATCAGGCAGGTCCGGCGCCGTTTCTCTAACCCGTCGAACAGCCTCTGACAGCCGGAGTCCTGATCGGAAGATTGTCCGGTAAGCCTGCTTCAGCGATCGTATGGTCTCGCTATCGAAATTTCTTCTTCTCAAACCTACGAGGTTGAGGCCGTACAACCTTGCATGGTTGCCTACGGCGAGGCAGTAAGGGGGGACATCCCGCATCACCGCCGAGGCGCCGCCGACAATAGCGTGGCAGCCTATTCTGGTGAACTGATGAACGCCCGAGAGACCGCTGATGATGGCGTAATCGCCGACCTGTACATGTCCTCCGAGGGTGGCGACGTTCGCCATTATTATGTTGTTCCCTACGATGCAGTTGTGGGCTACATGGCAGTAAGCCATGAGTAGGTTGTTGCTTCCGATGACGGTCATGCCCTCATCGGCGGACGTAGCGCTGTGAATCGTTACGAACTCCCGGAAAATATTGTTGTCGCCTATAAGGATTTTCGTTTCCTCTCCCTTGAATTTCAGGTCTTGAGGAGGCGCTCCTATGGAGGCGAATTGAAAGATTTGGCAGTTTTTTCCGATTTCCGTTTTCCCCTCGATTACCACATGGGGTCTCACAACAGTGTTGTCGCCAATGACGACCTTGGGGCCTATTATGCTGTAAGGTCCGATTTCGACGCCCTCTCCTATAGCCGATTCTGGCGAAACGATCGCCGTGGGGTGGATTGCCATTATTTCCGATCTTTCCTCAGGCTGGAGATTTCTTTTTCCAGCTTCTCGATTTTTTTTGTAAGGATCATGATGTCGCTTTTGAAATCCGGCAGTTTTTTTATCAACGCCTGGGATCGGAGCCACTCATTGTGAGGCATGCTGACGTATCCCGAGACTGTCTGCCCCGGCGGGACATTCTTGTGAACGCCCGATTTGGCGCCGATTCTGGCGCCGGCGCCTATAGTGATGTGCCCGGCTACGCCGACCTGGCCTCCCAGGATGGCGCCGCCGCCTATTTTCGTACTGCCCGCTATCCCAACCTGAGCAACGATAACGGCGTTATCGCCGATCTCCACGTTATGGGCGATCTGGACGAGATTATCGATCTTGACGCCCCGTCCGATTCTGGTTGTGCCGAGAGAACCCCTGTCGATCGTCGTATTGGCGCCTATTTCGCAGTCATCGCCGATCTCGACGATGCCTATCTGGGGGATTTTTACATTGCTCTTCCCAGGATCGGCGTAGCCGAAACCATCGCTTCCTACAACCACGCCGGCGTGGAGCGTCACGCCGTTGCCGATTCTGGATCTCCGGTAAACCGATACATTGGGGTGGATTGTCGAATCGTCGCCGATGACGACTTCATCGCCTATGACAACCCCCGGATAGATAATGGTTCGCTGACCTATGCAAACCTTGCGGCCGACGTAAGCTCCAGGAAAGATAACGGCATCTTTTCCGATACATGCGGACTCGTCGATGCGGGCCTCGGAACTTATTGACGGTTCGGGGCGTTCCTCCCGGTACAGGAGGCCGATAACCGACGGTAGCGATTTATAGGGATCCGCCACGAAAAGAAGATTTCTCCCGCTTTCGGCAAGATCTGCCTCGGGGGCCATCAGGATCGCAGACGCTCTCGTTGTGGAGATTTTAGCCCGGTACTTGGGGTTGGATATGAATGTCAGATCTCCCTGCCTGGCTTCATCGATACCCTTGATGCCGGTGATAATAACCGTCCCGTCACCAATCAGCGTGGCGCCTATGTGCCGCGATATATCGATGAGAGGCATAGACTGGATCATGCTGCGCTCTGCCTCCCGGATTATTTCCGGCCTTTGTGTTCCTTGTTATACCTGTCGATGACCTTGTCGGTCATCTCGTTAGTCGAAGAAAAATAGGCTATTCCGGAAGCGTTGATATCGAAAATAGCCGTATATCCTTCTGCTTTTCCCAGGACTTGAATGACCTTCACTATTTCCGGGATCATCCTCTGCGAGGCCTCTTTTTCGAGCCGAGCCATTTCTTCGTTGGAATCCTGGACAAGCCGCTTGTATTCTCTGAATTTTTTCTCGTAATCGAATTCCTTTTCACGGTAGGCCTGTTCCGTCAGGACCGTTCTCTGTTTTTCCAGATTCTGCTTCAGTATTTTCAGTTCCTCTTCGGTCTGACGGATCGTATCCTGCTTTTTGTCGTAAACCTTTTTTAAATCGGCAATGGCGTCTTTGCCGGTCTGGGATTCCGCAAGCACCTTCTGAAGATTGAAGAAGCCGATCTTATCGGCGGCCAGCGTCGTGGTTCCGCTCAGCACCAGGGCTGCTACAAGCAGCGCAACCTGTTTTTTCATTGAAAGTCCTCCTTTAGTAAAGTTACCCCGACGGCAGTCGGGGTAACAGGTATAACCTTCTGCAGATCAAAAGGTTCAATTGCTACATGAACATGCCTATTGTGAATTCCCATCGGCTGGATGATTCGCCTTCTTTCCTGTCGAGGACGTGTCCCCATTCAAGGCGAAGCGGTCCAATGGGCGAGTACCAGCGGATGCCCACTCCCGCCGTCTGACGCATATCGTCAACATGGTAGCCGCTTTCC